>NZ_CAJQZK010000110.1:0-2998 GCF_907164655.1 Acidocella sp. C78 | reverse complement strand
GATGCGGCCGATTGGCGGAACGCGGTGAACGCTCGAAAACCCCGATCGGCTACGTTGATTTTACCTTCTCGGCCGACAAGACGATTTCGTTGGCATGGGCTTTCGCGCCGACCGAGGCGGAGCGCAACCAGCTTGCCCAGGCGCACAAGGATGCGGTGGCCGCGACCATGGCCGAGATCGAGCAGGTCATTGGCCAGGCGCGAAAGGGCAAAGGCGCAAGGAAGGCACCGAGCAGGGCCGCATCGGGTGGATCACCTTTGACCACTATACCGCCCGCCCCACCCTCGAAATCGCCCGCGAGACAGCGGACGGCCGCACGGAAACCGAGATCGTCTCCGTGAAAGTGGCCGGTGATCCGCAGTTGCATACGCATGTCGCGGTGCCGAATGTCATCGTCACTGAGAGCGGCCGGGTCGTGTCCCTGAACACGTTGCAGATGCACGGCCGCATTCATGAATGGGGGCGATCTACCAGGCCCATCTCGCCCAGAATCTCCGGCGGGCGGGAGCCAGTATAGAATTGGACCGAACCACCGGCGCGGCGCGGCTCAGCGCCGTGCCGGAGGAGATCCGGGCGGCGTTCAGTAAGCGGACCCGCGGCCTTGGCACTGCGGCTCGCAAAGGCGCCGCCTTTCAGCAGCTTGATCCGTTCGTCGCCGGTCATGCGATCCCACTCCGCGCCCACCGAGGCGGCATAGGCTTTCGCGTCGGAAAGGGCATCGCGGGTCCGCTTACTGAACGCCGCCCGGATCTCCTCCGGCACGGCGCTGAGCCGCGCCGCGCCGGTGGTTCGGTCCAATTCTATACTGGCTCCCGCCCGCCGGAGATTCTGGGCGAGATGGGCCTGGTAGATCGCCCCCCATTCATGAATGCGGCCGTGCATCTGCAACGTGTTCAGGGACACGACCCGGCCGCTCTCAGTGACGATGACATTCGGCACCGCGACATGCGTATGCAACTGCGGATCACCGGCCACTTTCACGGAGACGATCTCGGTTTCCGTGCGGCCGTCCGCTGTCTCGCGGGCGATTTCGAGGGTGGGGCGGGCGGTATAGTGGTCAAAGGTGATCCACCCGATGCGGCCCTGCTCGGTGCCTTCCTTGCCGCCTTTGCCCTTTCGCGCCTGGCCAATGACCTGCTCGATCTCGGCCATGGTCGCGGCCACCGCATCCTTGTGCGCCTGGGCAAGCTGGTTGCGCTCCGCCTCGGTCGGCGCGAAAGCCCATGCCAACGAAATCGTCTTGTCGGCCGAGAAGGTAAAATCAACGTAGCCGATCGGGGTTTTCGAGCGGTTCACCGCGTTCCGCCAATCGGCCGCATCCAGCGCCGTGCCATCCGCCCGCTTGCCATCAAGGATGTTGGCCCGCTCGATCTCGGAAAGGCCGTTTCCGTCCTTGGCCCCTAGCGCCTTGTAGAGCCGCACAAGCTCGGGATGGGAGGCAGGCTGGTTCTGTTCGGCCTCTTGGGCCGGCGGACCATCCGGCGCCGCGCTGGGAGAGGCGGGCGCCAGCTTAGCCTCGATCCGCGCCCGGTCGGCCGCACTCGACGCCTCGGCCGCCGCAAGCGCCTGCCGCAAACCGGCGGCTCCGCCCGCGCGCAAGGCATCGGCCCAGTCGGCGCCCTTCGCCCCGCCCGCAACATCAGCCGGTGGCTCAAGATAGACCGCCTCGCCGCCATTGGCCTCGATCAGCGCCGCCGCCTTGGCAGCCGCCTTCTGCCCGGCCTCGCCAACATCACGGCCATTATGGAGGCGGGCATTATCGCGATCGGCCAGCAGCGCAACCGGCGTCGAGCCGGTGAACTGTCCGGCCCAGGCCACCAGGCCGCCGGCATTGTACCCGACAACACCAGCCTGCCGCGTTGCCTGCACCACGCTGGCGACGGTCTCGAAGCCTTCACCGGCAACGCGCGCCTGCTCATGACCACCGATCGGCACCGCCGCGCCAGCAGGCGGATGCAGCAGCCAGGCCCCCGAGGCGCCCAGCATCCGGCGGCCGATTTTTGCTCCGCCCTCGGTCAGATAGGTGCGCTGCACGCCGGTCAGCCGCACCCGGCCGTCCTCATCCTGGCCGAACATCGGCGTCAGCATCACCACCGCCGCCCCAGCCGCCACTTCCGTCGAATCATAGTTCGGATGCGGACGAACCAGCCGCACATGGCTCATCAGCCAATCGGCATCGAGGCCGCGCCCGCTGAGATAGGCACGGGCTGACGCCCGCATGCCTTCGGCCTCTTCCACGCGCGCCTCATGCGCCGCCCGCTGCCGCAATTTCTGCCCCACGGACCCGCGCAAATTCGGCTCACGCAATTCACCAGCACCCGGAATCGCCTCATCCCAGAGTTTCCCGGCGATGCTCTTGCGAAAGGCATTGCGCCGCACCTCGGCCTCGCGCGCTGCCTTGGCCGCCTCGGGGTCCATCTCCACCGCCTCGGCTTTGACGCCCAGCCGTCTCACCAGGCTCTCGAACCGCCCGCCTTCGCTGGCGGCAAAGTCGGTCCATTGGCCGGTGGTGGCATTGACCGAAACCGTCCAGCTATCCACCCCGCGCCAGGTCGCTTGCAGGCGCAACCGGCCGCCGCTGGTCCGGTAGGGCACACCGGCGGCATCAAGCGCCGCCGCAACATCGATCGCCCGGGGTTCCGCTGGCCTCTCCTCGGCCGCCGGGCCAGGCGGCGGCACCGCAGGTTCACCGCCCCGCGCAACATCCGCCTGCCAGTCGGCCGCCAGCGCCGCATCACGATCATATGCGGCCGCCTCCTCCATCGGGGGCGGGGCAAAATCATCCGGCCAGGGCGGCGGGCCGTCTGGCGCGTGCCCCAGCTCGCCAAGCGCCGCCGCTTCGGCGGCAAGGGCTGCGTCGCGGTCCTCCGTCTCGTCCGCCTCGGGCACTGCCGGCGCCGCGTCCTGCGCACGGGTTGAAGGCGGCGCCTCCACGGGCGCGGCCGGCAGATCGGACCCGTCAGCCCGTTTGCCGGCAAGCAGGTTTTCCAGCTCCGCG
>NZ_CAJQZK010000109.1:0-2591 GCF_907164655.1 Acidocella sp. C78 | reverse complement strand
GATTTTTGAGAGAGGGTGAGACTCATACCGAAGGCTATTCCGGAACAGGACCAAAGGTCAAGTCTGGTCTGAATTACATTGTTGATTTTAAACCCCGCCCGTTTGGTCTGAATTGATTTTTCTGGCCAGGCTACTTGAGTCCGCAACGCCCAAAAGAGGCATATTACAGCCGTTTTGGGGTGGAGTATCGACCGGTACAACCGGGATTTTACCACCTCTGGCAACACAAAAATCGTACCGAGTCGTACCACGCCCGTTTGGTCTGAATAAGCCGCCCGTTTGGTCTGAATTGACCGCCCACTTAGTCCTGGATAACCGCCCGTTTGGTCTGACTAATGCGGTACAATCAATTGATAATTAACAAAAATTTTCATCTGAAATTGAAATTAAAGAAATTGAACTTTTCCGTTGTGGATAACTCATTCTGTGGATAACTTGATTCAAAAGATTGAACCGCCCTGGGTTTGCCGGAGGCTCCAACTCCCAAATAGGATGGAGCCATGACGAGTCCGATGACGAACAAGTTTTCTCCTGAAGTCCGCGAGCGGGCGGTGCGGATGGTGCTGGAGCACGAGGGCGAACATCCCTCGCGGTGGGCGGCGATGGTGTCGATAGCCGCGAAGTTTGGCTGCTCACCGCATACGCTGCGTGAATGGGTGCAGAAGGTGGATCGCGACAGCGGCCGCTCGCCTGGTGTTCCGTCGGAAGTGTCGGCGAAGCTGAAGGCACTGGAACGCGAGAACCGCGAGCTTCGCCAGGCGAATGAGATCCTGCGCAAGGCGTCGGCATATTTGCCCAGGCGGAGCTCGACCGCCGGTTCAAACCATGATCTCGTTCATCGATGATCACCGCGGGGCTTATGGGGTCGAGCCGATCTGCAGGGTCCTGCCGATCGCCCCATCGACCTACTAGGGGTAACGCCAAGAACTGTGCGTAGCTGTACGACATTGAAGAACGAATCAGCAACCTGACACTGGAAGCTCGGATTTTCTCAGCAGTTTGCTCATCTGGGCGCAACAGGAAGTCCTGGATGCCGCCGCTAACGCTTCGCTGGCGGCTCGCAGCCGAGGGGGGATAGCCAACATGGATAGCCAATTTGGCTATGGCCAACTTACATTGGCTTTTCCGTTCTTGACCATGCTGTTTGCGATTAGCCAGGATGGGTATACCCATCCTGGCCGCCATCCATGAAAATCGCCCGCATCTACCTTCGCGTCAGCACTGCCGAGCAGGACCTCACCCGCCAAGCTGAAATCGAGCACAGCACTCGGTCGGCGGGCTATTACATCGCGGGCGTCTACCGCGAGAAGGCTTCGGGTGCCCGCGCCGACCGACCCGAGCTTCTCAGGATGATCGCCGACTTGCAGCCCGGTGAAGTGGTTGTCGCGGAGAAAATTGATCGCATCAGCCGACTTCCTTTGGTCGAAGCTCAAAGACTGGTGGGCTCGATCCGGAGCAAGGGGGCAAGACTGGCCGTGCCGGGCCTGGTCGATTTGTCCGAGTTCGCGACCGAGGCTGACGGCGTGGCCAGGATCGTGTTGGAATCGATACAGGAACTGCTGCTCAAGCTGGCGCTGCAAATGGCGCGCGATGACTATGAGACACGCCGCGAGCGCCAGCGCCAGGGTGTGCAACTTGCCAAAACGGCCGGTAAATATGCGGGGCGCATCTCCGATGCCGCCACCCATCAGCGGATCATCGCGTTGCGCGGCGCAGGTCAGTCGATCAAGCGTACCGCCAATCTGGCTGGGTGCAGCGAAAGCCAAGTGAAGCGGATATGGGCAATCCACCTCAAACAGGAGCCCGGAGATTGAGCGTGTCGCGCCGCCCTCTGCTCAAAGCCGATCAATGGTCCGCTCTTGTCGACATGCCGACGGACGAGGAGAGCCTGATCCGGCACTGCACGCTCGACCGTGCCGAGTTGGATCTGATCCAGGCCAAGCGTACCCCGCACAACCGTCTCGGTCTCACCATTCAGCTCTGCTTTTTACGCCATCTCGGTCGGGCGATCCTTTCTGGTGAGACGTTCCCGGCGCCGATGGTCGCCTTCGTCGCCCAACAGATCGGCGTCAATCCGGGTGCATTGGCCGAGTATGCCCGGCGTGACACGAACCGGCGCGAGCACGCGGTCGAGGCGCAGCGCCATCTCGGGCTGCATCCGGCCGGTCGCGATGACCGGCGCGTAGCACTTCTGGCAGCGATCACCACAGCCGCCGCGACCGATCTGGGAAAGCCGATTGCCGAGGCGATCATCGCCGCATTCAGGGAGCGCAAGTCGGTGCTTCCGGCGACTGATACGCTCGACCGGATCGGCCGCGCCGCACGGGTCATCGCGCGGCGCCGGATGGAAGCGGCGCTGCTCGATGGTCTCACGGCGGAGGGGCTGGCCACACTCGACGGGCTGCTCACCGTCGATCCCACCATCCGGCAAACCCGCTTCGCCTGGCTGCGGGCCTTGCCGGAGGCGCCGAGCGAGAAGAATCTACTCGCCCACCTCGAACGGTTGAGCTTCGTCCGGGCGTTCCACCTTGACCCGCAGCGCCGCGTACACATTCATCCGGACCGCTGGGCCCAGTTGGTGCGCGAGGGCG
>NZ_CAJQZK010000108.1:0-7943 GCF_907164655.1 Acidocella sp. C78 | reverse complement strand
TCGGTCGGCTCGTCGAGCAGCAGGAAGGGCGTGGCGCGCAGGGCGGCGCGGGCGAGCGAGAGCCGGCGCGCTTCGCCGCCCGAGAGTTTGGCGCCGGCCTCGCCACCAGCGAGTCGAGGCCGCCGGGGCGGGTGCGGACGAACTCGGCGAGGCGGGCGGTCTCCAGCGCGCGCCAGAGCGCGGCATCGTCGGCATCCGGGCGGGCGAGGAGGAGATTGTCGCGCAGGGTGCCGGCGAAGATCGCGGTGGTCTGCGAGACCACGGTAAAGAGCGAGCGCAGGTCGTCGCCGCGGATGGCGGCGAGATCGACGCCGCCGATCGTGGCCCGCCCCGCCTCGGGCGGGGCGAAGCGGAGCAGCAGGTTGAACAGCGAGGTCTTGCCCGCGCCGCTGCGGCCGAGAATGGTGACGTGCTCGCCCTCGGCGATCGACAAGTCGATTCCGGCGAGCGCGGGATGGGCCGCACCCGGATAGCGGAGCGAGACGCCGGCGAGAATGAGATCGAGCCGGGCCGGGCGGGGCGGGCTGGCGGCGGGCTCGGCGACGGGGGGCGGACGGTCGAGCAGGTCGAACACGCGGCGGGCGGAATCCGCCATGCCGCCGAGGAGCTGGAAGGCCGCCGGCAGCGGGGCGACCGCCTCGAAGGCGGCCATCGCGCCGAGGGCGAGCAGGGCGACGACCGGCCCGGCGATGCGGTGCGCGTCGGCCAGCGCGCCGGCGAGCGGGAGAATCGCCAGCATCGTCAGACCGGAGGCGAGCAGGATGGCGGCGGCGCCGAAACCGGCGATGGCGGCGAGGCGGCGCTGGGCGGCGAGCAGGCCGGCGCTCGCCGCGTCGACCCGGTCCGCCATCGCCCCGCTCGCGTTGCAGGTGAGCAGCTCGGCCATGCCCTGGATGGAATCGACGAGATCGGCGCGCATCGTCGCCTGCAGCGCGACGGCGGCGCTCGCCGGGCGGCGGCCGAGGCCGAGGCTGGCCAGCGGCACCGCGATGCCGGCGACGATGAGCCCGAGCACGAGCAGCAGCGCCGCCGCCGGCGAGACGATGGCGAAGCCGAGCGCCATGACCAGCGCCGCCGCCGCCGCGATGGCGAAGGGCGAGACGACGCGGAGGAAAAAATCGCCCAGCCGGTCGATATCGGCGACGAGGCGGGAGAGCAGGTCGCCGCCGCGCTCGCCGGCGAGGCCGACCGGGGCGAGCGGTTCGAGCCCGGCATAGGCGACCATGCGCAGCCGGGCGAGCAGGCGGAACGTCGCCTCGTGATCGACCAGCCGCCCGGCATAGCGGGCGAGCACGCGCAGGGTCGCGAAGAAGCGCACCCCGGCGGCGGGGGTGAAGAAATTGAAGACGTTCTGTGCGGCGTAGCCGGCAACACCGGCCACCCCGGTGGCGGCGAGGAACCAGCCGGAGAGCGCGAGCAGGGCGAAATTCGCCAGCACGGTGAGAAGGCCGAACCCGATACCGGCGAGAACCCAGGCCCGGTAGGGCGCGTAGAGGCGGAGCAGGCGGATCAGGTCGCGCATGGTGCCTCCGCGGCGCCGAGCAGGGCGGCATAGGCGCCGCCGCGGGCGAGCAACTCGTCATGCGTGCCGGATTCGGCGAGGCGCCCGCCCTCCAGCACCAGGATGCGGTCGGCCCGGCGGACGGTGGCGAGCCGGTGGGCGATCAGGATCGCGGTGCGGCCGCGGGCAAGCTCGGCGATGACGGCGGCGATCTCGGCCTCGGTCTCGAGGTCGAGATGCGCCGTGGCCTCGTCGAGGATCAGCAGCCCGGCGTCGCGCAGGAAGGCGCGCGCGAGGGCGAGGCGCTGGACCTGGCCGCCGGAGAGCCCGGCGCCGCCATCGCCGATGCGGGTCTCGATCCCGGCGGGCAGGCGATCGACCTCGTCGAGCAGGCGGGCGCGGCGCAGGGATTCGCGCAGCGCCGCAGTATCGGCATCCGGCCGGGCGAGGCGCAGGTTGTCGGCGATCGTGCCGGCGAAGACGCGGGGGTCTGCGGCACATAGGCCAGACGCGCCCACCAGGCCTCGCGGTCGAGCGCGGCGAGCGCCGTGTCGTCATTCACGAGGACGGCGCCGGATTGCGGGGCGACGAAGCCGAGCAAGGCGGCGGCGAGGGTGGATTTGCCGGCGCCGGAGCGGCCGACGATGGCGGTGAGCGTGCCGGCGGGAAAGGCGCAGTCGATCCCGTGCAGCACCGTCTGGCCGGGCTCGTGGGCGATGGTGAGGCCGGCGCAGCGCAGCGACAGCGCGCCGGAGGGTGGGGCGGCATCGCCCCAGGTCGTCGCCGGTGTCGCATCGAGCACGTCGAAGATGCGGCCGGCGGCGGCCAGCGCCGTCATCCGCGCGTGGTAATGGGTGGCGAGGCCGCGCAGGGGGAGGAAGAATTCCGGCACCAGCAGCAGCACGAAAAAGGCGGGAAAGAAGCCGATATGCCCGTGCAGCAGCCGCGCGCCGAACAGCACGGCGACGAGGGCGATCGAGAGCGAGGCGAAGAATTCCAGCACCGCCGAGGTGAGGAAGGCGATGCGCAGCCCGGCCATGGTGGCGCGGCGGTATTCATCGGCGATCCGCCCGATCAGCGCGATCTCGTCGCGCGCGCGGCCGAACAGCCGCAGGGTGGTGATGCCCTGCACCGCATCAAGGAAGCGCGCGCTCATGGTCAGCAATTCGCGCCATTGCCGGCGGTTGATCGCCTCGGCGCGGTAGCCGACGAAGACCATGAAGACCGGGATGATCGGGCCGGTGACGAGCAGCACCACCCCGCTGATCCAGTCCACCGGGAAGATGGCGGCGAGGATGGCGAGCGGGACCAGCGCGACCAGCGCCATCTGCGGCAGGTAGCGGGCGAGATAGGGCTCCAGCGCCTCGACGCCGTCGAGCATGGTGGCGGCGAGATCCGCGCTGCGCTCGCCGGCGGCATGAGCGGGGCCGAGGGCGAAGAGATGGTCGAGCAGCGCGCGGCGGAGCGAGAGCTTCACCGCGGCGGCGGCATGGTGGGCGGCGAGTTCGGAGGCGTAGCTCAGCGCCGCGCGCAGGAGCAGCAGCCCGGCCAGGGACGCGAGCGGCAGCGCCAGCGCGGCGGGGGCGGTGTGGCGGAAGATCAGCGCGGTGACGACATGGGCGAGCAGCAGCGCCTGAGCGATCACCGCGAGCCCGGCGGCGAGGCCGAGGCCGATGGCGAGCGAGAGAAAGCGCCTTGCCCCTGCCCGCCGCGATCAGGCGGCGGTCGAGCGCGCGGCGGGGCGGGGTGGCCGAAGCCTCGTTGGGCGGTATGGTCAAATCTGTCCTCTCACGCGTCGGCGGCGGCCTCGGCGCCGCGCGCGGGCGGCGGACGGTTCACACGCGGTGCCTGTTCTGGCATTGACATGAATCAAGCGGCATCGGGCAAGCCCCGTGCGGAGGACGAGCCCCGGCCCCGCGCGGGGAAATTCATTTGAAGGAAATCGGCCGGCATGGCGGCATTGAAACGCAATCTCATTTTCGTGCTCGCCGCCATCATTACCGGACTGGTCTCCATCGCCTTCGGCATCGGCGTGATCCGCGCGACGGCGCTGTTCCAGCACATGACCGCGCAGCGCGGCTGGATCGTGTTCCTGCTCTGCCCGGCCGGGCTCGCGCTGATCGTCTATCTTACCCGCCAGGTGTTTCCGGGCGCGCAGGGCTCGGGCATTCCGCAGGCGATGGCCGGGTTGCAGATGCAGGATTCGGCCGATGTCGATTCGGTGCTGTCGTTGCGGATCGCGGTGGGGAAATTCCTGCTCACGCTGCTCGGCTTCGCGACCGGCGCCTCGATCGGCAAGGAGGGGCCGACGGTGCAGATCGGCTGCGCCGCGATGAACATCTGCGGGCGGATGGGGCTGGAGCGCACCCATGCGCTGCAACGGCTGCTGATCCTCGCCGGAGGGGCCGCGGGCATCACCTGCGCGTTCAACGCGCCGGTCGCCGGCATCGTCTTCGCGATCGAGGAAATGGCGCGCAGCTTCGATGACCGGCAGGTGCGCTCGATCATTCTCGCGGCATTCGCCAGCGGCATCACGCTGCTCTTCGTGCTCGGCTACCAGCCCTATTTCGGCGTCTCGCACGCGGTGCTGAAGCTCGACTGGATCTGGCTGCTGATCCCGGTCTGCGCCGTGATCGGCGGGCTCGCGGGCGGGTTGTTCGCGCAGATTTTGGTGACGCCGTGGAGGTTCCTGCCCGGCGCGATCAACCGGCTGGCGCAGAAGCGGCCGGTGATGTTCGCCGCCGTGTGCGGCCTCGCGCTCGCGGTGATCGGCCATGCCTCGCACGGGATGGTGTTCGATGCGAGCTACGCCAATGCGCGGGACGCGATGGTTGCGGGCGTGCTGCCGCCGGTCGATTTCGCGCCGCTGAAATTCCTCGCCACGCTGGTGTCGTACCTGTCGGGGATTCCGGGCGGGATTTTCGCGCCCTCGCTCGCCGTGGGGGTCGGCGTGGGCACGGCGTTCGTGCATCTGCTGCCGGGGCTGCCGGTGGCGGGATTCGCGATGGTGGGGATGGCGGGATATTTCGCCGGCGTCGTGCAGTCGCCGCTGACGGCGGCGGTGATCGTGATCGAGATGACCTCCGATCCGTCGATGTCGGTGCCGGTGGGCATCGCCGCGATTCTCGGCACCATGGCCTCGCGGCTGGTCTGCAAGGAGCCGGTCTATCACGCGATGTCGCACCAGTTCCTGCGTATCGTCGAGAACCGGCCGATCCCCAAGCCCAACACGGTCGATCCGGCGCCCGAGGCGCATCGCTGAGCCGCCGCTTGTAACGGCGCGGCACCTGTCGCATCCTTGCCGCAAGACGAAAGACACGTTCCGGGAGACCGCCATGGATGCCGCCGAACTCCGCGCCCTGCAGGCGCCGCTGAAGCAGAAATACCGCGAGGATGCCGCCTCGGCGCGGATCGTCTCGCGCGCGGTCGGCGAGATCAGGCAAAGCGGGATCGCCTGCGTGGTGCGCGGCCATGACGGCGAGGTGACCGCCGGGCTGCACGAGGCGGCCGGCGGCGACGGGTCGCAGGCCTGCTCGGGCGACATGCTGCTGGAGGCGCTGGTCGCCTGCGCCGGGGTGACGCTTTCCGCCGTCGCCACCGCGATGGGTGTGACGGTGAAGCGCGGCAGCATCACCGCCGAGGGCGTGTGGGACGCGCGCGGCACGCTGGCGATCGACCGCGCCGCGCCGGTGGGCGTGACCGACATTTCGCTCCGCTTCGATCTCGACACCGATGCCGACGAGAAGAGCGTGGCCCGGCTGATCGAGAGCACCGAGCGCTATTGCGTGATCTTGCAGACGCTGCGCAACCCGCCGCGGATCGAGGCGATTCGCGGCTGAGGTCATTCAGCCGGGTTTTTTCCGGCTGAGGTCAATCAGCCGGGATCGAGGGCGAAAAGACCGGTCTCGCCGACATCGAGCGTGGAAAACCGCGCTGCCGGCAGGCCGGCGGCCTCGCGGGCGGCTTCGAGGTCGCGTTCCGGCGCGTCGATCGCCTCGTCGGTGAGCTGGAACGTGCCGAAATGCATCCCCACCGCCCGCGCCGCCCCAGCTCGGCGAAGGCGCGCACGGCATCGGCGGGTTCATGTGGACATTGCCCATGAACCAGCGCGGCGCGTAGGCGCCGATCGGCAGCAGCGCGAGGCCGGGGCGGCCGAGACGCTCGCGGATCGTGCGGAAATAGCCGGTATAGCCGGTGTCGCCGGCGAAATAGAGCTGGCCGGCGGCGTGGCGCAGCATGAAGCCGCCCAGAGCGTGGCGTTGCGGTCGCGCAGCGTGCGGGCGGCGAAATGCCGCGCCGGGGTGAGGGTGATGCGGGTGCCGCGCAACTCGGCATGATCCCACCAGTCAAGCTCGGTGGCCGGGCCGAGCCCCTTGCGGGTGAGAAAGGCGCGGTTGCCGAGCGGGGCGAAGATCCGGATGCGGCCGAAGCGCGCGTGCAGGGCGGCGAGGGTCGGGATGTCGCAATGGTCGTAATGGTTGTGCGAAAGCAGGATCGCGTCCGGCTTCGGCATCGCGTCGAGCGTGAGGCCCGGCGGGCGGACCCGGCGCGGCCCGGCCCAGCCGACCGGCGAGCAGCGCTCGGAGAGGATCGGGTCGGTCAGCAGCACGAGGCCCGGCAGGCGGATCAGGAAGCTCGCATGGCCGATGAAGGTGACGGCGGCGTGGCCCTCGGGCACCTCGGACGGCGGCGGAGCAAAAATCCGGTTTTCCACCCGCTCGGGCCATTTCGCCCTTCCTTCGCGCCGCGTGACCCAGCGGAGCATCGGGAAGCGGCCGGTGCGGCGGCGCGCCCCTTCGGGGTTGAAGAAGCGCGCGCCGTCGCAATGGTCCGAAACCGGGTAGGGCAAGGTCAGCCGAACGCCGCGTTGAAGGCGCCGCCATCGAGCAGCAGGTTCTGGCCGACGATGAAGCCCGATTGCGCGGCGCAGAGAAAGGCGCAGGCATCGCCGAATTCCTCCGGCGTGCCGACGCGGCCGGTCGGGTTGGCGGCGGCGCGGGCGGCGAGTTCGTCCTCCACCGATCGGCCGGAGGCGCGGGCGGCGGAGGCCGCGTTGTCGCGCAGCCGGTCGGTCAGGAAGGGGCCGGGAGAAGATTGTTGATCGTCACGTTGTGCCTCGCGACCTGGCGGGCGAGGCCGGCGACGAAGCCGGTCAGCCCGGCGCGGGCGCCATTGGACAGGCCGAGGGCGGGGATCGGCGATTTCACCGCCGCCGAGGTGATGTTGACGATGCGGCCGAAGCGGCGCTCGATCATGCCATCGACCGTCGCACGGATCAGCGCGATCGGGGTGAGCATGTTGGCGCGCAGCGCGGCTTCCCAGTCGGCATCGGTGAAGTTGCGGAAATCGCCGGCGGGCGGGCCGCCGGCATTGTTGATCAGGATGTCCGGCGCGGGGCAGAGGGCGAGAGCCGCGGCGCGGCCGGCTTCGGTGGTGATGTCGCCGGCCGCGATCTCGACCTTCACCCCGGTTTCGGCGCGGATCGCCGCCGCCGTTTCCGCGAGCGCTGCCTCGCCGCGCGCGGTGATCACCAGATCCACCCCTCGCGGGCGAGGGAAAACGCCACGGCGCGGCCGAGTCCCTTGCTCGCCGCGCACACGATCGCCCGCCTGCCCCTCAATCCGAGTTCCATCTCCGCTCCCTTCCCTGTCCTGCTTGTGTCGAAGCCGCGTCCATAGCATCAGATGGGCGGGATACCGAATTCGACAGGGGACGACGACCACCGCCATGAACGAGCGCGCGCTGACCGGGCTGAAGGTGATCGACCTGACCAGGGTGCTGGGCGGGCCGTATTGCACGATGATCCTCGCCGATCATGGCGCGGACGTGATCAAGATCGAGCCGCCGCAGGCGACGAGGTGCGCGACTGGGGGCCGCCTTTCCTGGAGCGGGCGGACGGGGCGCGGGATGCGAGCTATTTCCTCGGCGCCAACCGCAACAAGCGGGCGATGACGCTCGACCTCGCGCACGAGCAGGGGCGCGCGGTGCTGCTGCGGCTGCTGGAGGACGCCGACGTGCTGGTGGAGAATTTCAAGCCCGGCACGCTGGAGAAGTGGAATATCGGGCAGGCGGCGCTGGCCCCGCGCTTTCCGCGCCTCGTGCATTGCCGGATCTCGGGGTTCGGCGCCGACGGGCCGTTCGGCGGGCTGCCGGGCTATGACGCGGTGGTGCAGGCGATGACCGGGTTGATGACCATCAATGGCCGCCCCGGCGAGGGGCCGCTCAGGATGGGGACGCCGGTGGTCGATCTCGCGACCGGGCTGTATTCGGCGGTCGGCATCCTGATGGCGTTGCAGGAGCGGCAGCGCTCGGGGCGCGGGCAGTTCATCGACATGACGCTGCACGATGCGGGCATGGCGCTGCTGCACCCGGCGGCGGCGAACTACCTGCTCAACGGCAAGCGGCCGGCGGCGACGGGCAATGCCCATCCGAACATCGCCCC
>NZ_CAJQZK010000107.1:0-5799 GCF_907164655.1 Acidocella sp. C78 | reverse complement strand
CCCTCCTCGCAGAAGGCGCTCGCCCGCGCCGGCTGGTCAGTCGCCGAGCTTGACCTGGTCGAGGCGAACGAAGCCTTCGCCGCCCAGGCCTGCGCGGTGAACAAGGGCCTCAATCTCGACCCGGCGAAGGTGAACGTGAACGGCGGCGCCATCGCCATCGGCCACCCGATCGGCGCCTCGGGCGCGCGCGTCCTCACCACCCTGCTCTTCGAGATGCAGAAGCGCGATGCCCGCAAGGGTCTCGCCACGCTGTGCATCGGCGGCGGCATGGGCGTCGCCATGTGCGTCGAACGCTGAAACACCAAGGAGGAAACCAACCGGATGCGTAAGGTCTATTCCGGCGCCGTCGAGGCGCTCGCCGGTCTGCTGCGCGACGACATGACCATCCTCGCCGGCGGCTTCGGCCTGTGCGGCGTGCCAATGGCGCTGATCGAGGCCATCCGCGAGAGCGGCGTGCGCAATCTGACCATCGTCTCCAACAATGCCGGGATCGACGGGATCGGTCTCGGCATCCTGCTGGATACGCGGCAGGTGAAGAAGATGATCTCGTCCTATGTCGGCGAGAACGCCACCTTCGCCCGGCAATATCTCGCCGGCGAGCTTGAGATCGAGTTCAACCCGCAGGGCACGCTGGCCGAGCGCATCCGCGCCGGCGGCGCCGGCATTCCCGCCTTCTTCACCGCGACGGGCTATGGCACCCAGGTTGCCGACGGCAAGGAAACCCGCGAGTTCGACGGCCGGCATTACGTGATGGAACGCGGCATTTTCGGCGATCTCGCCGTGGTCCATGCCTGGAAGGGCGATACCGAGGGCAATCTTGTCTACCGGAAGACGGCGCGGAACTTCAACCCGATCTGCGCTGCCGCCGCGAAGGTGACGGTCGCCGAGGTCGAGGAGCTGGTCGAACCCGGCACGATCGACCCCGACCACATCGTCACCCCCGGAATCTACGTCAAACGCATCGTCAAGCTCGCGCAGGTCGAGAAGCACATCGAGAAGCGCACCGTGCGCGAGCGGGCCTGAGGAGGAAAACATGCCCTGGACACGCGATCAGATGGCGGCCCGCGCCGCCCGTGAACTGCAGGACGGATTCTACGTCAATCTCGGCATCGGCATCCCGACGCTGGTGGCCAACCACATCCCCGAGGGCGTCTCGGTCCACCTGCACTCCGAAAACGGCATGCTCGGAATCGGACCCTTCCCCTATGAGGGCGAGGAAGACGCCGACCTGATCAACGCCGGCAAGCAGACCGTGACCGAGCTGCCGACCACGAGCTATTTCGACTCCGCGGAATCCTTCGCCATGGTGCGCGGCGGGCATATCGACATCTCCATCCTCGGCGCGCTGCAGGTTGCCGAAAACGGCGATCTCGCGAACTGGATGATCCCCGGCAAGATGGTGAAGGGCATGGGAGGGGCGATGGACCTCGTCGCCGGCGTGCCGCGCGTCGTGGTGCTGATGGAGCACACCGCCAAGGGCGAGCCCAAGATCCTGCGCAAATGCAGCCTGCCGCTCACCGGCAAGGGCGTGGTCAGCATGATCGTGACCGACATGGCGGTCTTCGAGGTCGATCACAGCCGCTCGCCCTCGCTCGTTCTGGTCGACAAGCCGGACGACGTGACGATCGAGCAGATCCGCGACGCGACGGAGGCCGATTTCGTGGTGCACAGCACCATGCACCGCACCCCGGTCGCCGCGGATATGGGGAAATGAGCGCGAATTCCGAGCTGCACGCCCGCCGCGAGACGGCCGTCGCCCGCGGTGTCGGCATCAGCCACCCGATGGCCTACACCGCCCACGCCGAGGGCGCTGAGCTGTGGGACGCCGAGGGCAAGCGGTATATCGACTTCGCCGGCGGCATCGCGGTGCTCAACACCGGGCACCGCCATCCGAAGGTGATCGCCGCGGTCCGCGCGCAGCTCGACCGCTTCACCCACACCTGCTTCCAGGTGACGCCGTACGAACCCTATGTCGCCCTGGCCGAGCGGCTCAACGCGATCGCCCCGATCGAGGGGAAGGCGAAAACGGTGTTCCTCACCACCGGCGCCGAGGCGCTGGAAAACGCCATCAAGATCGCCCGCGCCGCGACCGGCCGCCCCGGCGTGATCACCTTCGCCGGCGGCTATCACGGCCGTACCCTGCTGACCATGGCGATGACCGGCAAGGTCGCTCCCTACAAGAAGCGCTTCGCGCCAATGCCGGCGGAAATCTATCACGCGCCGTTTCCCTTCGAGCCCTTCGGCGTCAGCGTTGCCGACAGTCTTCGCGGCATCGAGATGCTGTTCCGCGCCGATATCGAGCCTGAGCGCGTCGCCGCCATCGTGATCGAGCCCGTCCAGGGCGAGGGCGGCTTCATCCCGGCGCCGACCGAGCTTCTGGTGGCCCTGCGCGCGCTGTGCGACCGTCACGGCATCCTGCTGATCGCCGACGAGGTGCAGACCGGCTTCGGCCGCACCGGCCGCATGTTCGGCATCGAGCATTCCGGTGTGAAGCCGGACCTGATGACGATCGCGAAATCGCTGGCCGGCGGCTTTCCGCTCTCCGGCGTGATCGGCCGCGCCGCGGTGATGGACGCGCCCGAGCCCGGCGGCCTCGGCGGCACCTATGCCGGCAACCCGCTCGCCTGCGCCGCCGCCCTCGCGGTGCTGGACGTGATCCACGAGGAAAACCTGGTGGAGCGCGCCAACGCGATCGGCGCCACGATGAAGGGCCGGCTCGAGCGCATCGCCGCCCGCAACGACGTCGCCCCCATCGCCGCGATCCGGGGGCCGGGTGCCATGATCGCCTTCGACATCGTCCGCCAGCGCGGCGGCCACGAGCCGGACGCCGAAACCACGAAACAGGTCATCGCCCGCGCCCGCGAGCACGGCGTCATCGTGATATCCTGCGGCGTCCACGGCAACACCATTCGCCTGCTGGTGCCGCTGACGGTCAGCGACGCCGTGCTCGGCGATGGGCTCGACGCCCTCGAAGCGGCCCTTTCCGACTGAGACGACGCGCCCTGCCGGGCCGGCGCGCCGCGCGATCGAGGCTCAGCGATAGCGCGGTCGCGGGTCGAACTGGGCCAGCCGGTCCCAATGCGCGCGCAATAGCGCGATCTTGTCGAACACGAGCGCGAGGTCGCCCATCTCGCGGGCAAGCCGTCGGTCGGTCGCCAGTCCGCGATGCGACGGCTCACCCGAAACCAGCCGCGCTCCCGCCGAAACCCTGAGCCAGCCGATCTGCCCGCCCTCGCCATCGGGCAGGGCGACCGGCTGGCCGATATGGCAGATGCGGGCGGCGATGCTGCGCTCGCGCGCGGTATCGAACAGCGCCGCGCAATCCGCGTTCAGCCAGTGATAGAGCCGCCGCGCCGCGGTCGGGTCCAGCAGCCGCTCCATCGAGCCGGGCGCGCGCACGGCGAAGGCGAAAACGCTGCGCAGCGAATCCCAGCCGCCGCCCTCGCGGGCGGGATCGGCGACGGTCTGCAACACGAAAATGTCGTGCTGCGCCACCGCCGCCTCGACGGCGGCGCGGAACCGGAGAAGCACCTCGCTCTTGCGCGCTTCCGGAACCGCGGCGAACGCCTTCAATTCCGCCAGCGCCGCGCGCCAGCGGAGCAACAGGCCGTAATTCGCGCCATCGGGCAGCCCCCGCGCCGCCGCCGCCGAGGGTGGCCACTCGCCCCGGCTGAAATAGGCATCAAGCCCCGAGGGCAACCGCCCCCGCCCGAGCCGCCGCGCGATTCGCGGCGGAATGAGCGCCGCGCCGGCGAAAGGCGGGCCGGTCAGGAATTTCGACCCGGTGATCTGGACCACGGCATCGAGATCGAGATAGGCGCGGATTCGCGCCGGCCCGATCCGCATCTGGCAGGCATCGACCACGATATCCAGCCCCTCGCCGAAGCGCTCGCGCAAGGTGCGCAACAGCGCCATCGACGGCGCGAGCAGGCCGGTCTTCGACAAGTCGAGCGCATGCAGGATCACCCGCCGCCCCGCCGCCGCCGCCGCCGCCACCGCGCGGCCGATCTCGTCCTCGATGGCGGCGGAC
This sequence comes from Acidocella sp. C78, assembly GCF_907164655.1. Lineage (NCBI taxonomy): Bacteria > Pseudomonadati > Pseudomonadota > Alphaproteobacteria > Acetobacterales > Acidocellaceae > Acidocella > Acidocella sp. C78. Next base: position 1,769 of record NZ_CAJQZK010000107.1, on the reverse strand, counting down.
GTGCGCGGAATACCGTATTTGTCGCGCAGCGGCACCGAGACCAGCTCGGTATCCGGCCTGAACCCGCCGATCGGCGCGGCGCGCGACACATCGTGCCCGTTCGCGGTATCGATCGCGAAATGCCGGCCGACCGCGGCCATCGGCACGCCGCTGCCGGTCTCCTCGGGAGCCAGCAGGATCGTGGTGATCGGCCGCCCGGCATCGGGCAGGTGGCTCAGGGCGAGGGCGAGCAATTCGCTGTCGGTTCCCGAGGCGGCAAGCACGACGGCGCCGCCCGCAGGCAGGCCGGCATCGTGCCCGATTCGCCGCCGCACCGCGACGGCCTCCAGCCCGATGGCGCGGCGGTCGCCATCGCGCAGCATCGCCGCGGTCAGCCGCAGCCGCACCCGATCCGCCGCCTCATAGCCGCGCTCGGACACCGAGGAGGCGGTGGACGAGGCAAAGGTCACCGCCCAGGGGCGCGGCCGATGGCTGCAACCATAGCCGTTGAGGTCGCTCTGCGGGTCGCGCATCAGCCTGATGTCGCCGCCCGTCTCCATGATCGATTCGACGATGCCGATGACCGGCCACAGTGCCCGGCACCGGGCGATCTCCGCCGCCGCCGCCGGACCGGTCTCTCCCGCGAGGGCGGCCAGGTCGCGCGAAATCCGTTCGAGCTGGCCGGCGCCCGGCGGCAGTTCCGCCGCCATCGTGGCGACCCAGGGGAATCGCGGCAATGGCGGCATCCGCTCGGCCTCGGCGAACTGCGCGGCGGCCCGCGCGGCGGCAAGCCCGGCCAGGGGCACCTTCACCCCGGCGCGCACCAGAGCGAGCCATTCCCCGGCGAGGCGGAGCGCGAAGCGACGGGCCAGCCGGTCGATGCCATCGTCGAAAACGACCCGCCCGGCGGCGAATTCGATCCCGAGGCCCGAAGGCGCCGCGCCGGACCGGCATTCGACGCCGCGCAACATCCAGAACGCCACGTTCCGCCTCAATTCCGCATCCATGGCGGCATCGGCGCGGGCGCCTTTCAGACGGAGAGGCTCGGGAAATCGGTTGCTCATGCTGGCCTTATACGCGCCTCCGGGCGGCAGCGCCAAACACTTCAGGTGTCATCTGCACGAAATGCCGCGAAGATGGGATGAACCGCCTCGCCGATCACCAGCGCGACATCGAAGCGCGTCTCCGGCCGTGCCCAGCCCGGCTGCTGACCGAGCACGATCTCCGCCGCCGCAACGAGCCGGCGCCGCTGGCGCGGGGTCAGCGCATCGGCGGCGGCGCGCAGCGCGTTGCGGGCCTTCACCTCGACGAAGGCGAGCACCTCCCGATCGGCGACGACGAGATCGATCTCACCGGCGGGCGTACGCAACCTTTGCGCGAGGACATCAAAGCCCCGGACGCTGTACCAGTTAGCGACGAGGGTCTCGGCAACCCTTCCGCGCCGTTCAGCCCGGCGCCGGGCGACAAGGCCGGTTTTGGGGATTCTTCCACCTCGGATTGTCTCGACATATAAACAGGAATACGTCATATGATGTAAATACGATACATTGCCTATCTAGAATTGGCGCGGTAGCAGAAAAACGATTTTTCCGGTCTTAATATCCTTTCATTGGAGAAAAAAAGAAATTACAATTGCCTGTCATCTCTGTTAATGAATTGTTAAGATGCGTCATATTCCAGAGCCAAAAGTGTTTAAAAAGTGAGAAACGACAATGCATTTTAATGATATTGGGCAGCAACTCAGAGCCTATCGCATGGAGTCCGGCCTCAAGGCCGAAGAGATCGCCGCC
>NZ_CAJQZK010000106.1:0-3128 GCF_907164655.1 Acidocella sp. C78 | reverse complement strand
CCATGTCGGCCTGGGAGCGGATCCACTTGTCGCGCAGGTCGGCGGCCTCGGCTTCGAGGGCGGCGATCCGCTCGTGGGCGGCGGCAAGCTGCTCAGCCTCGGAGGCGGGCGCCGTATCGCTGCCAGCCGCCAGGGGGTCCGGGCCGTCTTGTGGTCGGGGCCGGCGTTCAGCGTGTCTTCGGTCATGCCGCCGCAATTAGGACACGCCCCCCGCCGGCACAAGGGCGGAAGGCCTCGCCGCCGCGTTATCCGGCGCTGAACGAAACGTCGCGCTGGCGGCGCATCAGGTGCTCGCCGGCATCGACATAGAGCGTGGTGCCGGTGAGCGAGGGGGTCTCGACGATGAAGCGCACGGCGCGGGCGATGTCTTCGGGTTGCGAGCCGCGGCCGAGCGGCGTGGCGCTCTGGCCGCGGCGGAAATTTTCCTCGCTCTGCTTCGCGCCGATCAAGGTGAGGCCGGGGGCGACGCCGCAGACGCGGATCGCGGGGGCGAGGGCCATCGCCAGCATCTCGGTGGCAGCAGCGAGGCCGGCCTTGGCCAGGGTGTAGGAGAAGAAATCGGGGTTGAGATTGGCGAGCTTCTGGTCGAGCAGGTTGACGATCACGCCGGGCCGGCCGGCGAGGCCGGACGCCATGTCGCGCGCGAGCAGCACGGGCGCGGCGAGGTTGGGCGCGATGTGCTCGGCGATCGAGCCGGCGGTGACGCTGGACGCCGAATCGAACTCGAAGCGCGAGGCGTTGTTGACCAGCACGCTGACCGGGCCGGCGAGCGCGGCGGCGCGGCCGATCAGGGTTTCGACCGCGGCGGGATCGGCGAGGTCGGCGGCGAGGACATGCGCCGCCCCGCCCTGCGCGCGCAGTTCGGCGGCGAGGGCTTCGGCCTCGGCGGCGGAGGCGCGGTGGTGGATGACGACCGGGAAGCCGGCCTGCGCCAGGGCGCGGACAATGGCCGCACCCAGTCGCTTCGCGCCGCCGGTGACCAGGGCGGCGCCTTCGAAGGGCGGGCTCACGCGAACAGCGCCGCGTCGAGGGCGGCGGGATCGTCGAGCAGCGCGGTCGGGCGCGGGGCAAGCAGCGCGAACAGGCGCGCGGTGCCGAAGGCGGCGAGATCGGTGTCCATCATCTCCGCGACCATCGCCTCGTAGGTCTCCTCGAGGCGGCGGCTGGCAGGGTCGAGCCCGGAGACCAGCAGGAGGCCGGTGGGCGGCGCATCGAGTGCGAGCAGCCGCAGGTCCGGCCGGTGGCGGTGCAGCAGCACGGCCATCTTCCAGACATCGCCGGCCCACCAGCCGGGCACCACGGCATCGCGGCGCAGCTCGGGGTTCTGGTCGCGCAGCGTGATGCGCGGGTCGATCGGCAGGCAGTCATGCAGCGCGATCACGCTGCGGCGGTGGCAGACATGCTCGTGTTGATGAAGTCGCGCAGCAGAAACTCGAACCGGTGCATGCCATCGAGAAAGGCGAGATCGACCGGGCCGCCGAGAATGGCGAGCGGATCGTGCCGGGCGAAGAAATCGTCGCTGCCGCAGGAATAGAGATGGCAGGCGGGCTTGCCGGCGAGGACGTCGCGGTCGAGCTGGAAATCGGGGTCGATCGCGAGGCTCTCGGCCTCGGCCAGGGCGAGGGATTCGCCGCGCCAGACGCCGATTTCGAGATAGCGGCGCGGGGCGAGCGCGCGGTGCAGCCGGCGCAGGCAGTCGAGATAGTCGGCCCCCGCGTGATGGGCCATGACCTCGGGGGCGGCGATGGTCATCGCGCGCTCCGCGCGGGCGGCGGCGCGCTCGGCCGGGGTGAGCTGGAAGCCGACCAGCACCTGCTGGGCGGCGCTGCGCGGGGCGCGGGGGAAATCGAGCCGGATCGGCTTCGTCGTCGCCACCGCCTGGGTGGCGCCGTGGCGGAAGTCGAAACGGACCGGATAGACCTGCTTGGCGATGATGCGATCCCCCTCGGTGATCGCGACGAAATACGGCAGGGTGAAGCGGTTCTGCCGGGCGGCGACGCCGCGGGTCGCGGCGAAGCCGATGCGGAAGACGACGCGCTCGCCGGCATCGCCATGCGGCGCGCATTTGCCGGCGACACCCGTGACCCACGCATCGACGATCCGCGCCGCGACATCGTCGGCGGCACCGGCGACGCGGACGAGGCGATCGGCCTGTTGCAGCATCGCGACCTGCGGACAGTCGAGCTTCGGGCCCGGCCCGCTGGCGCAGGCGGCAAGACCGAGCGGGGCGAGCAGGGCGGCAAGGCGGGCAATGCGGGTCAACGCTGTCTCCATCCGGTTTGTTAACCCTCCCTTGCCATCAAAACGGCGATCGGTCATCTCCCACCCCATGGCAGTCTATACCGAAGTGACGGACGACGCGCTGGCCGCGTTCCTCGAAGCCTATGACATCGGCCGCGTGGTCGCGTTTCGCGGCATCGCCGAGGGGGTCGAGAACAGCAATTATTCGCTGCGCACCACGGCGGGGGACTTCATTCTGACGCTCTATGAGCGGCGGGTCGATCCGGCGGAGCTGCCGTGGTTTCTCGGCTGATGGAGCATCTCGCGGCGAAGTCCCTGCCCTGCCCGCTGCCGGTGCGCGCGCGCGATGGCGCCAATCTCAACAAGCTGGCCGGGCGGATCGCGGCGATCACCACCTTCCTGCCGGGCGTGTGGCCGCGGCGGCCGACGGTCGCGCATTGCGGCCCGCTCGGCGCGGCGATGGCGCGGATGCACCTGGCCGGCGAGGATTACGCGCCCACCCGCGCCAACGCGCTCGGCCCGCAGGGCTGGTCGCCGCTGCTCGGGCGCTGCGGCGACAGCGGCGATGCGGTGCTGCCGGGCCTGACCGGGGAGGTGCGCGCCGCGCTGGAGGCCACCCTCGCGCCTGGCCGGCGGCGCTGCCGCGCGGGCACATCCATGCCGACCTGTTCCCCGACAACGTGTTCTTCCTCGACCACGCGATTTCGGGGCTGATCGATTTCTATTTCGCCGCGACCGATCTTTACGCCTACGACATCGCGGTGTGCCTGAATGCCTGGTGCTTCGAGCCGGATTTCAGCTTCAACATCACGAAATCCCGCGCGCTGCTGCGCGGCTATCAGGCGGTGCGCCCGCTTTCGGCGGCGAGACCGAGGCGCTGCCGGTGC
>NZ_CAJQZK010000105.1:0-12316 GCF_907164655.1 Acidocella sp. C78 | reverse complement strand
TCATTCGCTCTGTTTGCTTCTTGGACGTTTCCTCCCTAAACTTGGCGGCACGAAAGTGCCGCCATTTTTTTGATCCATCAAGAAATTGCGGCGGCGATGGGGGGGGCGTTCACTTCAGTGCGGCCATTCACTACACTCGTGCGTGAAGGAGTTCCCGATGCTGAATACCAGCCCCGATTTCAAGGAAAATTCTCGCCGCGCGATGCAGGACGCCGGGTTGCAGAAGGCGCTCGATCGCGCCCGCAAGCCCTTCGCGCAGACCCGCGCCGCCGCGGTTGCCCGGCTGCCCGAGTTCGAGACCCTGCGCGAAACCGCGAAAGGCATCAAGAATCACACGCTGGCGAATCTCGACGTCTATCTGGAGCGCTATGCCGAGCAGGTCGAGGCCCATGGCGGGCAGGTTCACTGGTGCCGCACCGCCGAGGATGCGCGGGCCGCCGTGCTCGACATCTGCCGCCGGGTGGGCGCGAAAACCGTGACCAAGGGCAAGTCGATGATCTCCGAAGAGATCGGGCTGAACGAGCACCTCGCGGAGAACGGCGTCCGCCCGGTCGAGACCGATCTCGGCGAATACATTCTGCAGATCAGGGGCGAGGCGCCGAGCCACATCATCGGCCCGGCCTTCCATCTCAACCGCGAGGATTGGGAAGCCAGTTTCCGCGCCGCCCACACCCATCTGCCGGCCGACCGCGTGTTTCACGAGAAACGCGACATCCAGGCCGAAGCCCGCGCGGTGCTGCGCGAGCAGTTCATCGCCGCGGATGTCGGCATCACCGGCGCCAATTTCCTGATCGCTGAAACCGGCAGTTCGGTGATCGTCACCAACGAGGGCAATGGCGACCTCACGCAGACCCTGCCGCGCGTGCATATCGTGCTCGCCAGCCTCGAGAAAATCGTCCCGACCCTGGAGGACACCGTCTCGCTGCTGCGGGTTCTGGCGCGCTCGGCCACCGGGCAGGAATTCTCGGTCTACACGACGTTCTCCACCGGCGCGAAACGCCCTGGCGACCCCGACGGGCCGGAGGAATATCACGTCATCCTGCTCGACAATGGCCGCTCGAACATGGTCGGCACCGAGTTCCAGGACATGCTGCGCTGCATCCGCTGCTCGGCCTGCATGAACCATTGCCCGGTCTATCTCACCGTGGGCGGCCACGCCTATGGCTCGATGTATTCCGGCCCGATGGGCAGCGTGCTGACCCCGGCCATCTTCGGCGCCGAGCAGGCGCATCTGCTGCCCACGGCCTCGACCTTCTGCGGCAAATGCGAAAGCGTCTGCCCGATGAAGATTCCGCTCACCGGCATGATGCGTCACTGGCGCGAGCGGGCCTTCGAGCGGCATCTCGCCCCGGCGACCACGCGCTACGGCATTCGCGGCTGGGGATTCGTCGCCCGCCGCCCCGGGCTCTATCGCGGCGTTGCCCGCATCGCCGCCTGGGGGCTCGGCATGATGGGCCGCAAGCGCGGCCGCTTCGGCTGGCTACCGCTGGCCGGCGCCTGGACCGCCGCGCGCGACATGCCCGCCCCCGAGGGCGAGACCTTCTTCGCACGCTATGCACGGGAGCAGCGCAGCCGATGAAACAGGACAACCAGGCCCAGCGCGCGGCGATTCTCGGCACGATCCGGCGCGGCCTCGGGCGCGGCGCGCTGCCCGCCGATCAGGCGGCGATGCTCCGCACCCGGCTCGATGCCCATCCGCGCCACACCATCCCCGCCCGCGTCGCACTCGACCATGACGCGCTGATCGAGCTGTTCATCGCCAATGCGACGCGGGAATACGCGACCGTCCAGCGCCTGGCCGACCCGGCGGATCTGCCCGCCCATGTCGCGGGCTACCTGCGCGAGCAGAACCTGCCGGCGGAACTGGTGATCGCCCCGCATCCCGATCTGGAGGACGCGAACTGGAACGATGCCCCGCTGCTCGCCCATCGCTTCGGCCGCGCCCAGCCGAGCGACATGGTCTCGGTGCAGCGCGGCTTCGCGGCGATCGCGGAAACCGGCACGCTGATGCTGCCCTCGGGCCAGCGCTCGCCGACCACGCTCAACCTGCTGCCGGATACCGAAATCGTCGTGCTCCGCGACTCTGACGTGGTCGGTCCCTATGAGGACGCGTTCGACCGGCTGCGCCAGGCGGGCGGCATGCCGCGCAACGTGATGCTGGTCACCGGGCCGTCGCGCTCGGCCGATATCGAGCGCACGCTCGAACTCGGCGCGCATGGCCCGCGGCGGCTGCATATCGTGCTGCTCGGCGACGCAGGCGGAGATGGCGCGCAGGGCTAAACCCCTTCCGGCCGCCGATCTGGAGGTCTGGACGCGCTATCTGCGCCACGTCCGCCCGTTGCGCGGCGTGCGCGTGCCCGAGGCGCCGCCTGCCAACAAGCCCGCCAGCGCGAGGCCCGAGCCCACAATCGCGGCGCCAACGCCGGCTCCGGCTCTGGCGCCGGTTTTGCCGCCACGCCGCCCGGCAGTGGCGATCGGCGTGGCGCCGCCGGGGCTCGACCGCGCGACCTGGACAAAATTCCGCGCCGGGCAGATCGCGCCGGAACGCACGCTCGACCTGCACGGCATGACCACGGCGGCCGCGCATGTCGCGGTCAGCGCGCTCATCGCCGGCGCGGTTTCGCGTGGGATGCGCTGTGTGGAGATCGTCACCGGCCATGGAAGGCGGGCCGGCGGCGAGGGGGTGCTGCGGCGCGAGGTTCCGTTCTGGCTTAACGATGGCGCGCTGCGCTCGCACATCCTCGCGGTCTGCCATCCGCACGCCGCCAACCAGGGGGCGCTGCGCGTGCTGCTGCGCAGGGTCCGCCCGTGAGGCCCGGCGGATGACCCCGTTCGGCGCGCGGCTGCGCGCCCTGCGGGCCCAGCGCGGAATGACCCTGCGCGAGATGGCTGAGGGCATCGGCGTCTCGGCGGCCTATCTGTCCGCGCTCGAACACGGCAGGCGCGGCGCGCCCTCGCCGGGGCTGATCCATCAGATCTGCGAGCTGTTCAGCCTGATCTGGGACGAGGCGCACGAGCTGGCCGATCTCGCCCGCGATTCCCGCCCGCGGATCAGCCTGCACACCGGTGGGCTTTCCCCGGCGCAGACCGCGCTGGCCAACCGCTTCGCCCGCCAGCTGCGGCACCTGCCGGACCACACGGTTGCCGCGATCGATGCGTTGCTGCGTGAAACGCCCGTTCCACCGTCCGCCGGGGGTGAGGCGGCGGAAAAGTGAACCGCCGGGGCAATGTCTCACGGACTGTGACACTTGCCCAACGACTCCGCCTGCGGCACCATGGAGGCATAAGCAGAGGAGACTTCCAGATATGACGACCCATAAGGGCGCCTGTTTCTGCGGCGCTGTCGAAATCGAAGCGAGCGGCGAGCCGGAAGGCATGGGCATCTGCCATTGCCGTTCCTGCCGTTCGTGGTCCGGCGGCCCGGTGAACGCCTTCAGCCTGTGGAAACCCGAGGCCGTCACGGTCACCAAAGGCGAGGAACACATCGCCACCTACGCCAAGACGCCGATGAGCGAGCGCAAGTTCTGCCGGCTTTGCGGCGGCCACATCATGGCCAATCACCCGCCTCTCGGACTGGTCGACGTGTTCTCGGCGACGATCCCGACACTCGATCACAAGCCCGGCCTGCATGTGAATTACAGCGAAACTGTTCTACCCATTCACGACGGATTGCCGAAATTCGCCGACTTTCCGGCGGAATTCGGCGGGTCCGGAAAGCTGATCGCCGAATAGGCGACGCGTGCGGGCGAGCGGATCGCTTGCCCGCCTTCAGCGCTGACCATCCCTCCGTCCAGCCGCCATCGCCGTTGCCGGTCCATCCGGATTGGACGACGCGCAGGGTTCAGAACCGGAACATCCGGATCGTCGGCCCTGCCGGTCCTGGGTTTCGGCTCGGTACGAACCGCGCGTAGAAATAGAGGCCGACACCCGCCAGCAGCAGCACCGGCAGGGTGAACACCGCAAGCCAGAACAGCATTGCGACGAAGCCGAGCGCGATCCCGAACATCAGGAGCCGCGCCGCGATGGCCACCAGTGACGGTTTGCGGGTCGGAAGATCGCGGAAATCCCCCGAAACGGTCATGTCTATGGTCGGGCCGTGATAATGTCCCATGAAACGGATGTTGGCGCTTGAATCGCCCGCCGGCAAGAAGCGGGGGCTCAAAACGTGATGAACATTTTGCAATCGGATGACAGCGCCGCCCCGGATCGGCGCCGCCGACAGGCCGGATGCGCCTCAGAACAGGGCGATGAAGGACGCGCGCGATCCCTCGGTGTCGAGATGAAATTCCGCGAGCCATGCCGGAACCCGGTCGGCCGGCATCGGCCGGGCGATTCCGTATCCCTGTCCAAATCCGGCGCCGCAGCGCAGCGCCATGTCGATCAGCTCCGGGGTTTCGAGCCCCTCCACCGTCACCGCGATCTCGAGCCGCAGCGCGAGCTGCACGAGCGCTTCGACCAGCTTGATCGACCGTTCGTCCTGTGCCGAAATCCCCCGCACCAGCCCCTGGTCGATCTTGACCATGTCGAACGGAAGGTTCCGCAGCCGCATCAGGCTGCCATAACCGGCGCCGAGATCGTCCAGCGCCAGTTGCACGCCCATGTGATGAAGGGTTTCGATCGTGCTCAGCCCCAGATCGCCGGCAACGAAATCCTGATCTTCGAGCAGTTCGAGGGTCAGCCGCCGCGGATCGAGATCGAACGTATCGAGGGCGGCGCGGATCCAGCGGACACAGTCCGGGTGGCGCAGCGTCGTCGGTGGCAGGTTGAGCGACAGATCGACATCGAATCCGAGCCGGCGATAGCCGCAAACCGCATGCATGGCCTGGTGCATGCCTTCGATGAACAGGCGGTCGAGATCCTGCTGGCTGAGAACCGGCAGAAACTGCCCCGGACCGACCAGCCGGCCATCGCCGAGATCGAGCCTGGCGAGGGCTTCGAGTTTCGCGACCTTGCCGGTCCGCAGATTGACGATCGGCTGCATGAACATCTGCAAGCCGCCATCGAACAGCCGGCTGCGCCACGCCTGCCGCTCGGCGGCGGGCATCAGCGCCAGGGACTCGTCCCTGGTCTGCTCAAGGCCACGGGCGGCGATCAGGCTGAGCGCCTCGAGCGAGTCGCTCGTCACCGGGGCGGCGAACTGGTTCGGCAGCCTGCCATACATCACAAGCACCGCCCGCAGCCGGCCGGTGAGTTCGGTGATCGGCAACGCCACCGCGCTCAGCACGCCCTCGGCAGCGAGAACGCGCTGGCACGCATCGGCATCGTCAGGGCCGACGAAAGCGTGCGCCGGGCCGCGTTCGGGTTCGGCGGTGAACCACGCCCGTGCGATCGGATGATCGCCCAGATCCTTCAGCTTCAGCCCGCCCAGCCGCAGCGTCGGATGCCGCTCCATCATCCCCGCATGCCCCGAACTCTCGGACTCGATGACGAGCCGTCCGTCCACCGCCTCGGTATAGATCGCGCAGCAGGCGATGAACGGCCAGCCGGCCAGCGCCGCGGTGATGGCGTCGCAGACATCGACGCTGCGGGTCATCCGGCGGGTTTCCAGCGCCAGCGTGCCGAGCGTGCGATGGATCTCGTGGCGCAATCCCGCCGCCGCGTCCTGCTGGATCTCCATGTCCAGTTCGCAGCGTTGCAGGATGATGTCGAGATAGAGCTGGCGCTGGCTGATCCGGCCCGGAATTCGCTGGCTCGCTACCGAGATGCGCTGATACAGCCCGCTCATCGCGTTGGTGCGGGCGCTGATATCGACCCCGAGGGCGACGTGCAGCCGGCCGATGCGGGATGCTTCCGCGCGATGTCGTTCGGGGTTCAGCGCGGGATCGAGCAGCATGAGGATATGGCGGGCGACCGCCAGCTTCAGACGCTCGTGCCGCCCCTCGTCCAGCGGCTCCATCACGGCGCGGTTTCGCGGGTCGGACATGATGTCGTCCAGCATCGCCTGCGCGATGTCGGGAATACAGGGCCGCAGGAAGCGCAGGGCCCAGGCGATGGGAAGGATATGTTCGGACGAATACGGGTCGAGCTGCCGCCGCCTCGATCCGTATCGGCGTTGCACCTGCCCGAACAGCGAGATCTCGGCCCGGCCCAGCAGCGAGGCGGCGGAATCCGTATCCGCAGGGTATAGCGCGCTGCCGAGGGAAATGCCGATCGTCTCGGCGGTTGCTCCGGCAATCTGGAACGGCTCGGCGGCAACCGCGAGAACCGCATCGATCCGCGCATGCATCTCGCCCTCGGCAATGTCGGCATGCGCGAAAGCGAACGAATCCGCCCCGACCCGGGCGTGGAGAACCGCGTCCGGCAGCGCCGCGAGCCGCTGCGCGAGGGTGCGCAGCAGGTTGTCGCCGGCGGCGCGCCCGATGCGGGCGTTGATATCCGAGAAATCCTCAATGTCGACGACGATGACGGCAAGTTGCCGGCCGGGCGCGAGGCCGCTGCAAAGCGCTGGAATCTCCTCCTCGAACCTGGTCCGGGTCGCGAGGCCGGTCAGGTCGTCGACCCGCCGCGCCCTTTCCAGCGCCTCCGCCGCGATCTGCTCGCGCCGGCGGCTGCGCGCGACGAGCATGACCAGTTGCGAAAGGATGACGACGAAGAGGATTTCAAGGCTCCACCTGATCCAGCCGCTGCTGACCCAGCGATTGGTGACATAGGCGGCGGGCCAGCTCGCCGTCACCTCCAGCGGCAGGCCCGGAACGGCCGCGGGCTCAGCCGTGCTGGCAGCCGGCGTGGCGCCGGCCCCGGCGGCGGCGGGCTGGTGCGGGCCGCGATGGGCGAGGCTGCTGAAATCGAGCCTGCCGTTATGCCAGACCACGAGATTGGAGCGGTTTCGCATGTCGGTGACGGCAAGGGTGAGCGGCAGGCGGGCATGGCCGGCATAAGCCAGCAGCCGGTCGAGCCGGTAGGGCGTGCCGACGAAATAGCGCGTCTGGCCGTTGGCGCCGATGTCGCGGAACCGCATCGTGATGGCGTAGCTGTGAACCCGGGCCGCGTAGCGGGGCCGACCGAGCAGATATTGGGGGTGGCTGGCGAGCGGCGTAAATCCGTTGGCCAGGGTGATCGGGCGCTTGGGCTGTTTCTTCGTCGACCAGATGATGCGGTTGCCGTCGGGTGACTGCACGTTGAAGGCATAGAGGCTCGGGTGCAGCGCCATGAAGCGATAGAGCGCCCGGACGGTCCGCGGCGATGGTGCGATCGTGCCATCCGGCGCGGGGGCCAGCAGGCTCACGCCGATGAATTCCAACTCGGTGAACTGGTTGAACAGCCGCCGCGCGATCGTGCCGGCATACTCGGTGGCGACCGTTTTCGCCTCCGCCCGGACACGGCTGGAAAGCTCTCCATACTTGAACCACTCGAAGCCGCCGCAAATCAGGACAACGAGAGCAACCGTGCCCCAGAGAAAGCCGATCACGTCTCTCATCCAGGGAGATTTCTGGTTGCGCATGCCGAAAGTGACTCGAGTTGTCTGCCTGTATTTCGTCAGTTTGACTGATAAATGCTTTCCATGTTCACTTCAAATCATAGTCGAATGATCATGATATTTAAATCTTAAATATAGTTTAAAATATTATTGAAAATAGTGCTTCATGAGTTGATTCTAAACCCTAAAGGTAAACAGCCGGCTAACGACGGGCGGGCGGCGCCCGTCGCGTCGTCCCGGTGCCGGGTCAGCGGGGCGAGACGCGGATCAGGCCAGCAGGGCGGCGGCGCAGGCTTCGAGAATCGCGTCGGTATCGATGCCGTAGACACGATAGAGATCGGGGATATCCCCCGACTGGCCGAACCGGTCGACGCCGAGCGTGTTGATCCGCTGGCCGCGCACGCCGCCGATCCATGCATGGGTGCTGGGATGGCCGTCCAGCACCGTCACCAGCCTCGCTTCGGCGCAGAGCGGTGCGAGCAGCCGCTCGATATGGGAAAGGGCGGCGGGCTCGCCGCTCCGGCGGGCCTGCTGCGCGCTGCGCCACTCGGCGAAAAGCCGGTCGGGGCTGGTCAGGGCCAGCAGCCCGGCGCCGGGAATGTCCTCCAGCAGCATCGCATGCGCCGCTTCCGCTTCCGGCGCCACGGCGCCCTGGTAGATGATCGCGATGCGCGCGCCCGGCGCCGGCGGCCGCACCCAGTGACCGCCGGCGATCACGTCCGCCGCCTCGATCCGCCGTTCGGGCTGGGACATGGCGCGGGTCGACAGGCGGAACCAGATCGACGAGCCCTCGGGGCGCTGCATCCAGTCGAACCCGTAGCGCATCAGCAGCAGCAATTCGTCGCAATAGGCGGGCTCGAAGGCGGCGATGCCGTCCTGCACCATGCCCAGCAGCGGCGTGTTGTTGGACTGGTGCTGGCCGCCCTCCGGCGAAATGCTGATGCCCGAGGGGGTCGCCACCAGCATGAACCGCGCATCCTGGTAGCAGCCATAGACCAGCGCATCGTGGCCGCGATTGACGAACGGATCATAGACGGTGCCAACCGGCAGCAGCCGCGCGCCGTAGAGCGGCGCCGCAAGCCCGGCGGCCGCGAGCAGCAGGAACAGGTTCTGTTCGGCGATGCCAAGCTCGATATGCTGGCCTTCCGGGCTCATGCCCCAGCGCTGCGCCGAGGCGAGCTTCTGGTCGCGAAACATGTCGTTTCGCGTATGCCGGTCGAAAATGCCGCGGCGGTTGACCCAGGGGCCAAGGCTGGTGGTGACGGTCACATCCGGGCTGGAGGTGACGATATGCCGCGCAAGCTCCGCCGCATCACCGCCGCCGCGTCCGATTTCCGAGAGGATTTCGCCAAACCCCGCCTGGGTCGAGAGGCGCCGCCCGGCGAACGGCGTATGCGGCAGCACCTGCGGCACAGCGACCGGCGGCGCCGCATAGGCGCGCCCGGTCGCGGTCAGCGTGCGGGCATAGGGCGCCGTGGCGAGGAACCGGGCAAGCCCGTCCGGATCGTCGAGCCCCTCGAACCGGTCCCATTCGCGGCCGGGGCGAATCCGCATCTGCTGGCGGAAGGCCTCCATCTGCTCGGCGTTCATCAGGCCGGAATGATTGTCCTTGTGCCCGGCGAAGGGCAGGCCGGCGCCCTTTGTGGTGTAGGTCAGGAAGCAGGTCGGCTGGTCCGAGCGGGCGGCGGCGGCGAAGGCCTCGACCAGCGTCGGCAGGTCGTGCCCGGCGAGATTCGTCATCAGCCCGGCCAGCGCCTCGTCGTTCATCGGGTCGATGATCGCCCGCACCCCGCGCGAGCGGCCGAGATCGGTCGTCAGCGCCTCGCGCCAGGCGGCGCCACCCTGGAAGGTCAGGGCGGAGTAGAGGCTGTTCGGGCAGTCGTCGATCCAGGCACGCAGCGCCTGGCCGCCGGGGCGGGCGAACGCGGCTTCGAGCTTCCGGCCGTATTTGAGGCTGACGACACTCCAGCCCATGTCCCGGAACAGCCCCTCGATCCGGCCGAACAGGCGGTCGGGCATGACCGAGTCGAGGCTCTGCCGATTATAATCCACAACCCACCAAACGTCGCGGATGTCGTGTTTCCACCCTTCCAGCAGGGCTTCGTAGATATTGCCCTCGTCCAGTTCGGCATCACCGGCGATCGCGATGTGCCGCGCGGCGGGGCGGTCGGCGGCGACCATCCCGTGGGCGCGCACATAATCCTGGACCAGCGCCGCGAACGAGGTGATCGCAACGCCGAGCCCGACCGAGCCGGTCGAAAAATCGATCTCCGCCCCATCCTTGCGGCGCGAGGGATAGGCCTGCGCGCCGCCGAGGCTGCGCAGGGCGGCCAGTTTTTCGAGGGTCTGCCGCCCGAGGAGGTAATTGATCGCGTGCAGGACGGGGCCGGCATGCGGCTTCACCGCCACCCGGTCCTGCGGCCGGAGGATGTGGAAATAGAGCGCGGTCATGATCGTGACGGCCGACGCGCATGAGGCCTGATGCCCGCCGACCTTGAGCCCGTCGCGGTTCGGGCGGATGTTGTTGGCGTGGTGGATCATCCATGCGGAAAGCCACAGCAGCTTGCGTTCGAGTTGTCGCAGCCGCCCATAATCCGCACTGGCTGGTGCGTGGTCATCCGGCCGATCGCCGGGAACGAGCAACTTGTTCATGCCTTGATCCCGGCCTGTCCGCTTCCTGCATTCCCTATAGACCAGATTATCTGGAATTCATGCGTCCGTTTGAAACGGCAGTGCTGCGGCATGGGAGCGTTGCCCGGCATGACGGGCTCAATCGCCGAACCCGCCGCCATGCCCGCGAGAGGGCGGAAGCCGCTGGGCTGGCCACATGACATGTTCGGGGTGAATGGCTGGGGGACCTGGATTCGAACCAAGGCTGCCCGGGTCAGAGCCGGGAGTTCTACCGCTAAACTATCCCCCAGTCGCGGGTCGTCTGAAGCTGCAGCACGCCATAGCACCAGCGATTGCCGGAGGCAATCGCCCCGCCGCTTGCGTCGTCCATCTGGAGTTGCGCGCAAATCTGACTTGCTCTCGGCCCATGGGTCGGCCCATTATATTGGAATCATGGGAACCAACCTCGTTGTTCCGCATCCGTCCGGGTCTGCCGCCGCCGTTGCCGAGGGGAACGGAGAACGTCGGCGCCTGCCGGATCGCCGGGCCCGTCCGCCGGCCTTCGCGGCGATCGATCTCGGCACCAACAACTGCCGCATGCTGGTCGGGGTGCCGAGCGGCAACGGGTTTCATGTGCTCGACAGTTTCAGCCGGGTCGTCCGGCTTGGCGAAGGTCTCTACCGGACCGGCGAGCTGTCGGACGCGGCGATGGACCGTGCGATCGATGCTCTGGCCATCTGTGCCGAGCGTTCGCGCCGCTGGCAGGTCGCCGCGACCAAGGCGATCGCGACGGAGGCGTGCCGCCAGGCCGAGAACGGCGCGGCCTTCATCGCGCGGGCGCGGGCGGAAACCGGGCTGCCGCTCGAGACGATCTCGCCGCGGGAGGAAATCTGCCTTGCGATGGAAAGCTGCGCTTCGCTGATCAGCCAGGCTGAACGGCGGGCCATCCTGTTCGATATCGGCGGCGGCTCCACCGAGATCGCCTGGGTTCGCGTCCCCGCCCCGCATGGCCCGTCGGACCGGGTGACCCCCCAGCTCATCGGCTACCACACGATCCCCGTCGGCGTCGTGACGCTTTCCGAGCGTTGCGCCGGCTGGTGCGAAACCGAGGCCGGGTTCGCCGGCGTGGTCGAGGAGGTAAAGGCCCTGCTGCGTCCCTTCGAGGAGACCCACCGCATCAGCCAGGAAATCCGCATGGGCGGCGTGCGGCTCGTCGGCACCAGTGGAACGGTGACGACCATCGCCGGCATCGCGCTCAATCTCGATCGCTATCGCCGCGGCGCGATCGACGGTGCCGTGCTGCCGCACGAGGTGGTGACGTCCGGTCTCGAATCGATCCGCGCGATGGGGCGGAGCCGGCTCGCCGAGCATCCCTGCATCGGTGCCGACCGGGTGGATTTCGTGCTGCCGGGCTGCGCGATCTTCGCCGCCATCGCCGAGATGTGGCCCGCCACCGATCTCGCCGTCGCCGACCGGGGGCTGCGCGAGGGCATGCTCACCCGCCTGATCCGCACCGCGCGCGCGCGCTCACGCCGCCTCCAGGCATGACCGGCGAGACCATCGGCTCGCGCCGCCGCTCCGCCGTGCGGCTCAAGGCGGCGCGCAAGCACAAGCCCTCGTCGCAGAAATGGCTGATCCGCCAGCTGAACGATCCTTACGTGATCGCGGCGAAGGAAAAGGGGTACCGCTCCCGTGCCGCCTTCAAGCTGATCGAGCTCGACGGCAAGTTCGGGCTGATCCGCAAGGGGGCGCGGGTGGTCGATCTCGGCGCCGCGCCGGGCGGGTGGACGCAGGTGGCGCTGGAGCGTGGGCCGACCGCGTCGTCGGCATCGACCTGCTCGATATCGAGCCGATCGCCGGCGCGGCGCTGATCAAGGGCGATTTCCAGGACGATTCGATGGAGGCCGCCCTTGCCGAGGCGCTGGGCGGGCCGGTCGATCTCGTGATGTCGGACATGGCGCCGAACACCACCGGCCACACCGCGACCGACCATCTGCGAATCATGGGGCTGGCCGAACTCGCGCTCGACTTCGCCTTTCGCCATCTCGCTCCCGGCGGCGCCTTCGTCACCAAGCTGTTTCAGGGCGGCGCGCAGGGCGAGATGCTGGAGACGCTGAAGCGGCGCTTCGCCGTCGTCCGCCACGCCAAGCCCGAGGCGAGCCGCAAGGACAGCGCGAGCTGTATCTCGTCGCGACCGGCTACCGGCCCGAGGAGGGCTGAAGCGCCAGAGCACCACCCGATCGGATGAAGATGCTCGAATTATCAACATCGAGGAGCACTACATCCGCT
>NZ_CAJQZK010000104.1:0-17483 GCF_907164655.1 Acidocella sp. C78 | reverse complement strand
GTGTCAGGTCAGGCGTTGCGGTCGGAAGGCGGCGGCGAGTGCCGCGAGGGCGGCGCAGGCGAACATGGCGAAGGCCATCGGCCGCGCGGTGCCGTCGGCGAAGCCGCCGACCAGCGCGCCGGTGATCGCCCCGCCGACATATTGCATCGTGCCGAGCAGCGCCGAAGCCGAGCCCGCATGCGCCTGGTGCCGCGACAGGGCGGCGACCAGCGAGCTTGGCAGGCTCAGCCCGTAGCTCGCCTGGCAGATGAACAGCCCGGCGATGATTGCGAGCGGCCCGCCCCCGCGCAGCGACGCCGCCACCAGCACGATGGTCCCGCACAGCAGCGCGATCACCGATGCCGAAATCACCGGCCGCAGCCCCGCGCGCGCCACCAGATGCGGGTTCCACTGGTTGAACCCGATATAGATCGCGGCATTCAGCCCGAACAGCAGCGCATAGGAGAGCGGGTGCCAGTGATACGCGCCGATGAACACCGCCGGTGTGCCGGCGAGATAGGCGAACAGCGCGCCGATCGCGAAGGTGCCGGTCAGCGCATGGGTCAGGAAGCCGCGCTCGGCGGCGATCTGCCCGTAGCGGATGACGATGGTGCGAAACCCCACCGTGCTGCGCCGCGAGACCGGCAGCGTGTCCGGCAGCGTCACCCACACCAGCCCGATCGCGACGACGCCATACAGCGTCGCCAGCACGAAAATCCACCGCCACGAGCCGAATTCGATCACCGCGCTGCCGAGAATGGGCGCGATGATCGGCGCCACCCCCATCACCAGCATCAGCCGCGAGAACAGCATCGCCGCCGCCGGCCCGTCGGCGACGTCGCGCACCATCGCCCGCGGCACCACCACCGCGGCCGAGCCGCCAAAGGCGGCGAGCAGCCGGAACCACGAGAGCGAGGCCGTGTTCCACGCCAGCGCGCAGCCGATCGAGGCGGCGATATAGAGCCCGAGCCCGAGCAGGATCGGCAGCCGCCGCCCGGCCCGGTCGGAAAACGGCCCCTGCGTCATCTGCCCGGCGGCGAGCCCGGCGAAATAGGCGGCGAGCGTCAGCCCCGGCCCGGCCGGGTCGTGGAACTGCCGGGCAATGGTCGGAAAGGCGGGCAGATACATGTCGACCGACACCGGCCCGATCGCGATCAGGAAGCCGAGCAGCAGCGGCAGGCGCCGGCTCGTCGCGAGGTCCGGCGCAGCTTCGGCGGCAGCACGTGGTGCGGATGACATCGTTTAATCATACCGCCGCCGCGACTCCCGGCAAACGCCCCGTCAGCGCAATCCTGCCGGGCGTCGGCGATCTTGATCAGCCCGCCCCGCGCAGGATCGTGACCGCAAGATAGAGCGCGAGCCCCAGCCCGAGTGCGACGATCATCCCGGCCAGTGCGAGATCCAGCCGGTCGCTCCCCGGCGCGCGGGCGCTCTCGTCCAGAATCGCCCGCCGGTTGGCCACGAACCGCAGCATCGCCGCCGCCACCATCAGCGCCCCGGCGAGGATCAGTGCGATCCCCACCGCGTCCGAGGCCAGCGTCCCCGACACCGTGAAGGTCCGGCCGAGCGACTGCCCCGCCACCTGGAGAAACAGGTTGAAGCGTTCGACGAGAAAGCCGAACGCCATCACCGCGATGGCGGTGCGCACCCAGGCGAGGAAGGTGCGCTCGTTCGCCGCGTGGTCGCCAAAGCGCGGAACGGTCACGCCGCCCGCTTGGCCACCTCTTCGGGGGACATGTGGACGAGCGCGGTATAATCCGCGATCAGCGTCTCGGTGATCGGGCCGGGGGTGAAGCTCAGCTCGCCGATCTGGCGCACCGGCGTCACCTCGGCGGCGGTGCCGGCGAGGAACACCTCGCTCGCCTTCGCCATCTCCTCAGGCAGGATGTGCCGCTCATGCACCGGAATCTGCCGCGCGCGGGCCAGCGCCATCACCGTGCGGCGGGTAATGCCGTCGAGGAAGCAGTCCGGTGTGGGCGTATGCAGTTCGCCGTCGATCGCGAAGAAGATGTTCGCCCCCGTCGCCTCGGCCACGTGCCCGTCAAGGGTGAGCATCAGCGCGTCGTTGAACCCCTCGGCCTCGGCCGCGTGCTTCGAGAGCGTGCCGATCATGTAGAGCCCGGCGGCCTTCGAGGCGGTCGGCGCGGTCCGCGCGTCCGGCCGGCGCCACTGCGCCATGCCGAGCGTGATGCCCTTCATCCGGTCGTTGCCGAACAGGTTCGGCCACGGCCAGGCGGCGATGGCGAGGTGGATCTTGGTCTGCTGGGCGGAAACCGCGAGCATCTCCGAGCCGCGCCAGGCGAGCGGGCGGATATAGGCGTCGGTCAGCCCGTTCGCCTTCAGCACCTCGTTGCAGGCGGCGTCGATCTCGTCGGCGGTATAGGGGATGTCGAAGCCGAGCAGCTTGCCCGACTGGATCAGCCGGTTGGTGTGGTCGCGCAGGCGGAAGATGTTCCCGCCATACGACCGCTCGCCCTCGAAGACGGCGGAGGCGTAGTGCAGCCCGTGCGTCAGCACGTGCAGCTTGGCGTCCCGCCAGGGGCGCAGCGCGCCGTCCCACCAGATCATGCCGTCGCGGTCGTCAAACGGAATCAGACTCATCGCCTCGCATCCTCTTTCATGTCGGTCTCCTCCACCGAGGAACCCACCTCTTAATCCACGGCGCGGGCGATGGCCAAGCGATGTTTCTCAGGGAGCAGGAATGAGGTTTTGGCGGCGATTGCGCGCCGACGGCGCAACGGTTCTTGCAGGAAAGCCATAATTCCTGTCTTATCACAGAGGTCCCGCTTCAGTATGGGCAACGACGCCATGCACGAAAAGACAGCCCAACCCGGCACGGCTGCCGGCCTCCTTTTCCTCCGCGAGGAAGAACTCCGCCTCGCACAGGACATGATCTTCTTCGCCAACCGCGACCTCGTGGCCGCGGCCGATGCCATTCTCGCGGAAATGGGCTTCGGCCGGGCGCATCACCGCACGCTGCATTTCATCGGCCGCAATCCCGGCCTGCCGGTCGGCGAGCTGCTTCACATTCTCGGCATCGCCAAGCAGAGCCTCGCCCGCGTCCTCGGCCCGCTGATCCGCGATGGCTATGTCGAGCAGATCCCCGGCCGGGCGGATCGCCGCCAGCGCCTGCTCAGCCTCACCCCCGCGGGAGCTGCGCTGGAGCGCAAGCTGTTCGAGGCCCAGCGCGAGCGCCTGACCGCCGCCTTCCGCGAGGCCGGCGGCCCCGCCGTCGAGGGTTTCCGGAAGGTGCTGCGCGGCATGATGAAGGATGAGGCCCGCGCCTATCTCGACCGGGCCGATGCCGTGCGCGCCGCGCGGCGATGAGCGGGGCGGCCGGCGCCCATATCCTGCTGGTCGATGACGATGCCCGCCTGCGCGCCCTGATGCAGCGCTACCTGGTCGAGAACGGCTTCCGCGTCACCGTCGCCGAAAGCGCCGCCGCCGCCCGCGAAACCCTGCGCGTGGTCGACCCCGACATGATGGTGCTCGACGTGATGATGCCCGAGGAAACCGGGCTCGACCTCGTCGAATCCCTGCGCGCCGACCGCGCGCCCGACCTGCCCATCCTGCTGCTCACCGCCCGCGGCGCGCCGGAAGACCGCATCGCCGGCTTCGAGGCGGGGGCGGACGACTATCTCGGCAAGCCGTTCGACCCGCGCGAGCTGCTGCTGCGCATCCGCGCCATGCTCCGCCGCGCCGCCCCGCCGGCGCAGCCCGCCGGCCCGGTCCGGCTCGGCGCGGCGAGCTTCGATCCGGCCCGCGGCGAACTCTCCACCGAGCGCGGCCCGGTCCGCCTGACCGGCGGCGAGGCGAGCCTGCTCGCCGTCCTCGCCGCCCGCGCCCACGAGATCCTCTCGCGCGAGGCGCTGGCCGAGATCCTCGGCATGGACGAGGCCGGCGAACGCGCGATCGACGTGCAGGTGACCCGCCTGCGCCGCAAGATCGAGCCCGACCCGCGCGAGCCGCGCTACCTGCAAACCGTGCGCGGCCGCGGCTACGTCCTCAAGCCCGGCCCATGAGGCTCGCCCCATGAGACTGGCCCCGCGCGGTCTCGAGCCTGACCGCGTGCTGCGCAAGATCCTGCCGCGCAGCCTGTTCGGCCGCACCCTGCTGATCGTGGTCCTGCCGCTGGTCCTGCTCGAGGGCGTCGCCCTGCAGATCTTCTATGGCAGCCATCTCGACGTGCTCTCCCGCCGCCTCGCCGGCAGCGTCGCCGGCGAGATCGCCTTCGTGCTCGACCAGGCGACGCTCCACCCCGCCGCCCGCGGCCGCATCTTCGCCCACGCCGCCCGGCGCTTCGAGTTCCGCATCCGTGTGCATCCCGGGGCCACGCTCACCCCGCGCGGCCTGCCGCACGCCTTCGGCCCGGTCGATACCGATCTCGCCCGCGCCCTGCGGCAGAATCTCGACCGC
Organism: Acidocella sp. C78; assembly: GCF_907164655.1. Taxonomy (NCBI): domain Bacteria; kingdom Pseudomonadati; phylum Pseudomonadota; class Alphaproteobacteria; order Acetobacterales; family Acidocellaceae; genus Acidocella; species Acidocella sp. C78. The sequence goes on along the minus strand of NZ_CAJQZK010000104.1, from coordinate 13,088 downwards.
GATTTCACCCTGGCCTGGCGCGGCCCGCCGGGGATGATCCGGGTCGATATCCAGCTCGCCCGCGGCGTGCTGACGGTCGATGTGCCGCGCAAGCGGCTCTATGTCGGCGCGCTCTACATCTTCTTCGCCTGGCTCGCCGGCGTCACCATCCTGCTGCTCGGCATCGCCATCCTGTTCCTGCGCAACCAGATCCGCGCCATCCGCCGCCTCGCCCTCGCCGCCGAGGCCTTCGGCATGGGGCGCGATCCCGGCCCGATCCGCCCCGAGGGCGCGATCGAGGTCCGCCGCGCCGCCACCGCCTTCAACCGCATGCAGGACCGCATCCGCCGCTTCCTCGTCCAGCGCACCGCGATGCTGGCCGGCGTCTCGCACGACTTGCGCACCCCGCTCACCCGGCTGCGCCTCGCCCTGGCGATGATGCCGCCCGACACCGCCGATATCGACGGCATGACCGAGGACATCGCCGAGATGGAGCGGCTGATCGGCCTCTACCTCACCTTCGCCCGCGGCGAGGGCACCGAGCAGCCGCAACCGGCCGACCTCACCCTGCTGATCGAGGATCTCGCGGCGCGGGCGGCACGCGGCGGCGCGCCCGTCGCGCTCGACCTCGCGCGCCTGCCCCCGGTCGTGCTCCGCCCCGAGGCGATGCGCCGCGCGCTCGCCAACCTGCTCGACAACGCCGCCCGCCACGCCGCCGGCCGAATCGTCATCGGCGCCGCGCCGGAGGGCGGGCAGACCCTGCGCATCACCATCGACGATGACGGCCCCGGCATCCCCGAAAGCCGCCGGGCGGCGATGCTGCGCCCCTTCGAAAGCGGCAGCGCCACCGGCACCGGCCTCGGCCTCGCCATCGCGCGCGACATCATCGCCGCGCATGGCGGCGAGCTGCGCCTCGCGGACAGCCCGCTCGGCGGCCTCCGGGTGATCGTCACCCTGCCGCTCTGAACACCGCAGCACACGGCAACACCTTGACTTTTACGTGGTCTGCACTGATACCGGGGGCGTGAAGGGCAGCGACGAACGCCCTCCCGCCCATGCCCGATTTTCCCACCCGCGCCGCTATCCGCGCGTGGGCGAACCGGCTGGGCCATATCAGTTTCTCTTGTCCGAATTGGTCCGCATATTGTCCGAATCCAGGGATATCGAGCCCCACACGCCCACCGAAGCCGCGCCCGAGGCCGCCACGCCGCCCGAGTCCGGCTTCGCGCCGCTCGGCCTGTCCGAACCCATCCTTACCGCGCTCGCCGAGAAGGGCTACACCACGCCGACGCCGATCCAGGCGCAGGCGATCCCCGTCGTGCTGATGGGGCGTGACGTCCTGGCCTGCGCGCAGACCGGCACCGGCAAGACCGCGAGCTTCACCCTGCCGATGCTCGACATCCTGTCCGGCTCGCGCGCCCGCGCGCGGATGCCGCGCTCGCTCATCCTCGAGCCCACCCGCGAGCTGGCGCTGCAGGTCGCCGAGAATTTCGTCCTCTACGGCAAGCACCTGAAGCTCAACCACGCGCTGCTGATCGGCGGCGAGAGCATGGGCGAGCAGCGCGACGTGCTGACCCGCGGGGTCGACGTGCTGATCGCCACTCCCGGCCGCCTGATCGACATTTTCGAGCGCGGCGGCCTGCTGCTCTCCGATGTCCGCGTGCTGGTGATCGACGAGGCCGACCGCATGCTCGACATGGGGTTCATCCCCGATATCGAGCGCATCGTCGCCATGCTGCCGGCGATGCGGCAGACGCTGTTCTTCTCCGCCACCATGGCGCCCGAAATCCGCCGCCTGGCCGACGCCTTCCTCTCGAACCCGAAGGAAATCACCGTCTCCCGCCCGGCCACCGTCGCCACCACCATCACCGAGGGCCTGTCCCTGGTCGCCACGCACGACAAGCGCGAGGCGCTGCGCCGGCTGATCCGCAGCGAGGAGGTGCAGAACGCGCTCGTCTTCTGCAACCGCAAGCGCGATGTCGACATTCTCTGCAAGTCGCTGGTCCGGCACAAATTCTCCGCCGGCATGCTGCATGGCGACATGCCGCAATCCGCCCGCTTCGCGACGCTGGAGAAATTCAAGGCCGGCGAGATCCGCCTGCTGGTCTGCTCGGACGTCGCCGCCCGCGGCATCGATATCGGCGGCCTCTCGCATGTCTTCAATTTCGACGTCCCGCACCACGCCGAGGATTACGTCCACCGCATCGGCCGCACCGGCCGGGCGGGCATGCAGGGCCGCGCCCTGACCCTCGCCGGCCCCGAGGACCGCCTGGCGGTCGAGGCGATCGAGCGTCTCACCGGCCATGAAATCCCCCGCCTCGCCGTCGATGGTCTCGACCCGGTGGCGTGGGAGGAGTCCGACGCGCGCGGCCGCCGCGGCCGCGGCAAGGGCAGGGGGGCTGCGAAACCCGCCGCCAAACCCGCCGCCGCCGAACCGACAACACCGAAAGCCGCCCCCCGGCCAGATCCGCCGAGCGCCGCCGTCCCGAACGTCCCGACCGCGCGGAGCGCGCCGAGCGTCCCGAGCGCGCCGAGCGCGGCTCCCGCGCCGACTCCCCGCGCGAGACGGTGGTCGGCTTCGGCAACGACATCCCCGCCTTCATGCAGATCCGCCGGCGCGACAGGTCCCGGCCCCGCGAGGACGGCGCGGAGCAGGAAAACCACAACGAGGATACGGAAATCGCCGCATGAACGAGATCAAGAGGATTGACGAGACCGCCCCCGGCAAGCCCGCCCGCAAGGGCGGCTTCGCCCCGTTCGACTGGTCGGACGCCCTCCATCTCGACGCGCAACTCACCGAGGACGAACGCGCCATCCGCGACATGGCGCACGAATACTGCCAGAACAAGCTCTTCCCGCGCGTCCTTAAAGGTTTCCGCGAGGAAAGCTTCGACCGCTCGATCATGGCCGAAATGGGCGAGCTGGGCTTTCTCGGCGCCACGCTCTCCACCCATGGCTGCGCCGATGTCTCCTATGTCGCCTACGGGCTGATCGCCCGCGAGGTCGAGCGCGTCGATTCCGGCTACCGCTCCGCCTTCTCGGTGCAGTCCTCGCTGGTGATGTACCCGATCTACGCCTTCGGCTCCGAGGCGCAGAAGGATCGCTACCTGCCGAAGCTGCGCACCGGCGAATGGGTCGGCTGCTTCGGCCTCACCGAGCCCGATGCCGGCTCCGATCCGGGCGCGATGCGCACCCGCGCGAAGAAGGTCGATGGCGGCTACGTGCTGAACGGCTCGAAGACCTGGATCAGCAACTCCCCGATCGCCGATGTCTGCCTGGTCTGGGCCAAGGACGACGAGGGCGTGATCCGCGGCTTCCTGGTCGATCGCGACTCGAAGGGGCTGGAGACGCCGAAGATCGAGGGCAAGGTCTCGCTCCGCGCCTCGGTCACCGGCATGATCATGCTCTCGGAGGTCTTCGTCCCCGAGGATCGCATGCTGCCCGGCGTGAAGGGCCTGCGCGGCCCGTTCTCCTGCCTCAACAACGCGCGCTACGGCATCGCCTGGGGCGCGCTGGGCGCCGCCGAGTTCTGCTGGCACGCCGCGCGGCAATACACGCTCGAGCGGCAGATGTTCGGCCGCCCGCTCGCCGGCACCCAGCTCGTCCAGAAAAAACTCGCCGACATGCAGACCGAGATCACCCTCGGCCTGCAATCCGTCCTCCGCCTCGGCCGCCTGCTCGATGCCGGCGAGGCCGCGCCGGAAATGATCTCCCTGCTCAAGCGCAACAATTGCGGCAAGGCGCTCGACATCGCCCGCCTCGCGCGCGACATGCATGGCGGCAACGGCATCGTCGACGAGTATCATGTCATCCGCCACATGGTGAATCTCGAAACCGTCAACACCTATGAGGGCGCGCACGACGTCCACGCCCTCATCCTCGGCCGCGCGCAGACCGGCCTGTCCGCCTTCTGAACCGCCCGCAAGCCACCCCCTCCGCCGCCGCATGAGCCGGCGGCGCCGCACCGCCCCCGCCATCGCCGGGGGCGGTCCCGCCGGCCGCCTGGCCGCGCTGTCCCCCGTTCTGGTTCCCCCGTTCTGGTTCCCCCGGTCCGGCCCCACGGTCTCATGCCGTCCCGCCACGATGGGAATCCGTTCCGTGTCGCACTGCGATACTTGCAAACAACCAGATGAATCATGTATATCGTTACGTATAAATATCGGTTGTTGTTGCAAAAAATTGCAAATAATTCCTTCTTTTAGAAACGCTTTGTCGAACAGACGTCCCATGGATTCCCCCCGTCCGTCTCATGCGTGATCCCGTCGTGGACGATGTCTGACCTGTCGCGCCCGTCGCTGATCCGCCCGGCCGTCTGGCGCGCCACGCTGCGCGGGCTGCTGGGGGCGGACGCGGTCCCCCGTCATCTCGCCGAATCGGTGGCGATCGAGGGGTTCGAACTGCGCGCCCGGCTCACCCGGGTGGCGAGCCTCGTCGGCATGGGCGTCGCCATCGTTCTCGCGGTCGATTTCCGGTCCACCCTGCGCGATGCGGCGGTGGCGGCGGCGCTCGCCGTGCTGCTGCTCGCCTGCCTCGCCCTGTTCGGCGTGGCCGCCGCCTGGCCCGCCCTGCGCCAGCGCCGGCCCGACCTGCGGCTGATCCGCCTCGTCTTCAACGGCGTCACGGTCCTGCTCGGCGCCGCCTGGTCGGTCTATCTCAACCTGCTGATGCGCGAGGTCCCGCCGGCCAGCCAGGCGCTGCTGATCGGCGTGTTCGTCGGCCTGCTCTCCAGCGTCATTTCCGCCGGCCCCCTCTCCACCCGGCTGGCCTTCTGGCTGCCGCTCACCGTGGGCGCCTTCGCCGCGCTGCGCGCCACCGCCGAGCTGTGGCAGCCCGCCGCCGTGATCTCGCTGAGCCTCTATTCCGTCTTCGTGTTCTTCACCATGATCGTGCTCAACCGCCGCATGGTCGAGCACGGCGTCAGCACCTTCGAACTGCGCCGCATCAACGAGACCATCCAGATGCTGCTGCGCGATTTCGAGGACAATGCGAGCGACTGGCTGTGGGAGACCGACGCCCGGCTCAACCTCGTGCATCCCTCGCCGCGGCTGGCCGAGGCGGCGCGCCGCGATGCGGCGGCGATCGGCGGCAACCTGTTCGCCTTCCTCGCCAGCCTCGGCGATGCCGCGGCGCCGCAGAGCGGCCCACCCGATGATGATGCCTATGCCGAGCTGCGCCGGCAGATCGGCCTGCGTCGCCCCTTCCGCGACCTGCTGGTGCCGGTCGGCCCGGCGCATGACCGCCGCTGGTGGTCGCTCACCGGCAAGCCGACGCTCGATCATCACGGCCTGTTCGCCGGCTATCGCGGGGTCGGTTCCGATGTCACGGTGGCGCATCGCTCGCGCCAGCGGATCGACTTCCTCGCCCGTCACGATCCGCTGACCGAGCTGCTCAACCGCGCCGCCTTCGGCGTGATGACGGACCAGGCGCTCGCCGCCGCCGGCGCGGCCCTGCTCTATCTCGATCTCGACCAGTTCAAGGCGGTGAACGACAGCTACGGCCACGGGCTGGGCGACAACCTGCTGCGCGCCGTCGCCGGCCGCCTGCGCGGCGCCATCCGCGAAACCGACATCGCCGCCCGGCTCGGCGGCGACGAATTCGCCGTCCTGCTGCCCGGCGCCACCCGGCTCGACGCGACCTCGATGGCCGACCGCATCATCGAGCGCCTCACCCCGCCCTATGGGCTCGATGGCCTGGCGGTCGAGATCGGCGTCAGCATCGGCATCGCCCTCGCCCCCGAAGACGCCGACACGTCGGAGGCGCTGCTGCGCAACGCCGATCTCGCGCTCTACCGCGCCAAGCAGGGCGGCCGCGGCGCCTGGCAGCTCTTCGACCAGGCGATGGACCGTCAGGTGCAGACCCAGCGCGGCCTGCGGCGCGACATCCGCCGCGCCCTCAGCGAGCGCGAGCTCTTCCTCGAATATCAGCCGATCGTCGAGCTGCCGACCCGCCGCCTGCGCGCGGTCGAGGCGCTGGTGCGCTGGCGGCATCCGCAGCGCGGCGTCATCGGGCCGGAGGATTTCATCGCCATCGCCGAGCGCGGCGGCCTGATCGGCGCGGTCACCCGCCACGTCCTCACCGAGGCCGCCGCCTTCGCCCTCCGCCTGCCGCCGGATGTCGCCATCTCGATCAACCTCTCCGCCCTGCATTTGCGCGAGGCGCTGCAATTCGACCAGATTTCCGCCGTCATCAACGCCTCCGGCCTCGATCCCCGGCGCATCGAGTTCGAGGTCACCGAAACCGCCCTGCTCTCCACCGACGAGCGGACGATGGACAATCTCCGCCGCCTGCGCGCCCTTGGCTGCAGCATCGCGATCGACGATTTCGGCACCGGCTTCGCGGCTCTCGCCACCCTGCGCGCCTTCCCCTTCGACCGCCTCAAGATCGACCGCAGCTTCGTCCGCGAGCTGGACCGCCCCGGCAATGCCGGGCAGATCGTCAAGGCGATCATCGAGTTCAGCCGCACGCTCGGCCTGCGCGTCACCGTCGAGGGCGTCGAGACCGAGGCGCATGAAGCGGCGCTGCGCGCCTATCCCGACATCGATGCGCAGGGATATCTCTTTTCCCCGCCACTCTCCGGCGATAGACTGCTCGCCCTTGCGGGTACGGGCGTGCTGGCCGGCACGGGCGCGGCCTCCGGCTGACGGCCGCGCCGTCCCGCGTCCGCGCCCGGCACCAGTTCGGAGACCGTCATGACCGCCACACAAGCGAACGTTCCCGGCGAGCCCGCCGCCCTGCGTCCCCGCCTGACCGAAGACCTGAAATCCGCCATGCGGGCGCGTGACGACATCCGCGTCTCCACCCTGCGCATGGTGCTCGCCAAGCTGAAGGACGCCGACATCGCCGCCCGCCCGCGCGGCGTCGAGGCGATCGCCGAGCCCGAACTCGTCGCCCTGCTGCGCGGCATGGTCAAATCCCGCCGCGAATCCGAGGCGCAATACCAGGCCGGCAACCGCCCCGAGCTCGCCGCGCGCGAGGCGGCGGAAATCGCCATCATCGAGGCCTATCTGCCGCAAACCCTCGCCGGTGCGGCGCTCGATGCCGCCATCGCCGCCGCCATCGCCGCCACGGGTGCCACCGGCCCGAAATCGATGGGCGCGGTCATCGCCGCGCTGAAGGCGGCGCACGGTCCGGCGCTCGACATGGCGGCCGCCTCGGCCGCGGTGAAGGCGAAGCTGGCCGGCTGATGAGCCTGCCGCCGCAATTTCTCGACGAACTGCGCGGCCGCACGCCGCTCGCCCCGCTGGTCGCCCGCCGTGTGCGGCTCGAGCGCGCCGGCCGCGACCAGAAGGGCTGCTGCCCGTTCCACAACGAGAAATCACCCTCCTTCTACGTCTACGACGATCATTACCACTGCTTCGGCTGCGGCGCGCATGGCGATGCCATCAGCTTCGTCATGCAGAGCGAGGGGGCGAGCTTCATCGAGGCGGTCGAGCGCCTCGCCGCCGAGGCCGGGCTGGAGGTGCCGAAGCCGAGCCCCGCCATTGCCGAGGCGCAGAAGCGCGAGGCCGAGCTGGCCGACGTGCTGGAAGCCGCCGCCGCCGAATACCGCCGCCGCCTCGCTCTGCCGGAGGGCGAGGCCGCCCGCGCCTATCTCGCCGCCCGCGGCCTCGATGCGCCGACCATCGCCCGCTTCGGCCTCGGCTGGTCGGGCGAGGGCAGGGGGGCGCTGCGCGCGGCCCTCGCCCGCCAGGGCATCGCCGAATCCCGCCTCATCGAGGCCGGGCTGATGAAGGAGGGCGAGCGCGGCGCGGTCGACTATTTCTACAACCGCGTGATGTTCCCGATCCGCGACCGCAACGGCCGCATGCTCAGCTTCGGCGGCCGCCTGCTCGGCGATGGCCAGCCGAAATACCTCAACGGCCCCGAAACCGCGCTCTTCTCCAAGCGCCGCACCCTCTACGGGCTCGACATGGCCCGCCCCGCCATCCGCGCCGGCGCCGCGCTGATCGTGGTCGAGGGCTATATGGACGTCATCGCGCTGTCCGCCGCCGGTTTCGCCGGCGCGCTCGCCCCGCTCGGCACCGCGCTCACCGAGCAGCATCTCGAGGAGCTATGGCGCCTCTCGCCGCGCCCCATCCTCTGCCTCGATGGCGATGCCGCCGGCCGCCGCGCCGCCCTGCGCGCGATCGAACTCGCCCTGAAGCAGCTCACCCCCGAGCGCGGCCTCGCCGTGCTCGCCCTGCCGCCCGGCGATGATCCGGACAGTTTCGTCCGCCGCGAGGGCGAGGCCGCCTTCGCCGCCCGCCTCGCCGCGACCCCCTCGCTGGCCGATACGCTCTACGACCTGCTCGCCGAGGCCGCCGACGTGTCGACGCCGGAAGGCCGCGCCGCCCTGCGCGCCCGGCTCGAAGCGCTCGCCCGCCAGATCGACGATCGCGCCCTGGCCGGCGAATACCGCGCCGCCCTGCTCGACCGCTTCTTCGCCGCCCGGCGCGACCGCGCCTTCGCCACCCAGCGCGACGGCGCCTCCGCCGCCCGGCGCGACCGCGCGCCCTTCCGCCCCGGCATGACCCGTCCCGGGCCGCCGCCGCTCAACCTGCCCCGCCCGCCGATCGACCCGGCCATCGCCCATCGCCGCCGCGCACGGCTGCTGACCGGCCTGCTCATCGCCCACCCCCATTTGCTGCCGCTGCTCGAGGAGGCGTTCGGCCTGCTCGCCTTGCCGCAGGAGTGCGCCCGCCTGCGCGCGGCGATGGGCGCGTGGCTCGCCAGCGCGGAAACCCTTGACTCCGAACACCTGCTCAACCATTTGACCCAGTCGGGTCTGGGTGATGAGGCCGCGCAGGTTCTTGCCGGCATTCCGCGCCCCGGAACCGGAACCGACACGTCCACAACCGGCGCCGATGCCTTGCAGTCGCTCTGGTACGGGATATACGGCCTGATGAATCTGGACTGGCTGCGGCAACAATGCGAGGAACAGAGACTGAGGTTCGAGCAGGATCCGACGCCCGAAAACAACACCCGTCTGCGGGCCCTCGTGGAAGCGCGCTATCGCGCCGAGCGGGGCGAAGCCGACCTTGATGCCTGAACCGAGCGCGCCCTTCGCGTTGCTGCCCTGGAGATTGATGCACTGATGGCGACCAAACAAGCTGCCCAAGCCGAGACCGCAGCGCCCGAGGCCGAAGCCGACACCGCGACGCTCGACATCCAGTCCGCCTCGGTCAAGCGCCTGATCGCCCGCGGCAAGGAGCGCGGCTACATCACCTTCGACGAGCTGAACGCCGTCCTCCCCTCCGAGCAGAACAGCTCCGAGCAGATCGAGGACGTGATGTCGATGCTCAGCGAAATGGGCATCCAGGTGGTCGAGGGCGAGGAAGGCGAGGAACAGGAGCCCGCCGCCCGCGCCGAGAAGGACGAGGAAGCCGCCGAGGACGAGGAGACCGCCTCCGGCAATATCAGCGAATCAAGCGGCAGCCGCACCGATGATCCGGTGCGCATGTATCTGCGCGAGATGGGCACGGTCGAGCTGCTCTCCCGCGAGGGCGAGATCGCCATCGCCAAGCGCATCGAGGCCGGGCGCGACATGATGATCGGCGGGCTCTGCGAAAGCCCGCTCACCTTCCGCGCGATCATCTCCTGGCACGAATCCCTCAAGGACGGGAAGATGCTGCTGCGCGACGTGATCGACCTCGAAGCCACCCAGGGCGGCGGCGATGGCGGCTTCAACCCCTCCGCCCCGGTCGCCGAGGAACCCGAGGAGGATGACGAGGGCGAATCCAGCGGCCTCTCGCTCTCCGCCGTCGAGGAAAAGCTCAAGCCCGAGGTCTTCGAAACCTTCACCGAGGTCGAGAAGCTCTACGAGAAGTTCATGAAGCTCCAGCACAAGCGGCTGGACGCGATGAACGCCGGCGAGGAAGTCGCCTCCCGCTCGGAAAAGACCTACGAAAAGCTGCGCGACGAGCTGGTCGCCAAGGTCGAGCAGGTCAGCCTGCACAACAACCGCATCGAGGAGCTGGTCATCCAGCTCAAGGAGCTGAACCAGCGGCTCAACGGGCTGGAAGGCCAGATGCTGCGCCTCGCCGAGAGCTGCAAGATCACCCGCGAAGACTTCCTCGCCGCCTATCGCGGCCGCGAGATGGACCCGTCCTGGCTGGACGACGCGGCGAAGCGCCCCGGCAAGGGCTGGAAGATCTTCGTCGAGCGCCACGGCACCCGCATCACCGAGCTGCGCGCCCAGATCGGCCGCATCGCCGCCGAGGCGCAATTGCCGATCGAGGAATTCCGCCGCGTCTATTCCACCGTCTCGCGCGGCGAGCGCGACTCCACCCGCGCCAAGAAGGAAATGATCGAGGCCAATCTCCGCCTCGTCATCTCCATCGCCAAGAAATACACCAATCGCGGCCTGCAATTCCTCGACCTGATCCAGGAAGGCAATATCGGCCTGATGAAGGCGGTGGACAAATTCGAATACCGCCGCGGCTACAAGTTCTCGACCTACGCCACCTGGTGGATTCGCCAGGCGATCACCCGCTCGATCGCCGATCAGGCGCGCACCATCCGCATCCCGGTCCACATGATCGAGACGATCAACAAGCTGGTCCGCACCTCGCGGCAGATGCTGCACGAGATCGGCCGCGAGCCCACCCCGAGGAACTGGCCGAAAAGCTCGGCATGCCGCTCGAAAAGGTCCGCAAGGTGCTCAAGATCGCCAAGGAGCCGATCTCCCTCGAAACCCCGATCGGCGACGAGGAAGACAGCCATCTCGGCGACTTCATCGAGGACAAGAACGCGATCATCCCGCTCGATGCCGCGGTCCACGCCAATCTCCGCGAGGCCGCGACCCGCGTGCTCTCCTCGCTCACCCCGCGCGAGGAGCGCGTGCTGCGCATGCGCTTCGGCATCGGCATGAACACCGACCACACGCTCGAAGAGGTCGGCCAGCAGTTCAACGTCACCCGCGAGCGCATCCGCCAGATCGAGGCGAAGGCCCTGCGCAAGCTCAAGCACCCCTCGCGCAGCCGCAAGCTGAGGAGCTTCCTCGAGGACTGAGCCGCCCATGCTCGAATATGCCCGCGTCCGCCCCGGCGAGAGTTTCGACCGCGCCTGCGTCACCGTGACCTTCCTGCGGATGGATCGCAAGCCCGCGCGCGTCTGGCCCGACCTGCCGCCCGGCGCCGTGGTCGAGCCCGTGCCCCGCATCGGCCTCGCCGCCTATCGCGACCTGTACGACCGGGTCGGCCAGCCCTGGCTGTGGTGGCTGCGGCGGATCATGCCGGATGCGATGCTGGCGCGCCTGCTGGCCGATCCGGCGGTCGCGGTCCACGTGCTCCGCGTCGATGGCGCGGTCGCCGGCTTCTTCGAGCTGGACGCCACCGCCTGGCCGGATGTCAATCTGAGCTATTTCGGCCTGCTGCCCGAGGCGATCGGACGCGGCCTCGGCTTCGCCCTGCTGGGGGCTGCGATCGAGCGCGTCTTCTCCGGCCCGGTCCGCGGCATGACGGTGAACACCTGCACCGCCGATCATCCGCGCGCCCTGCCGAACTACCAGCGCGCCGGCTTCCGCGTCGTCCGCCGGATCGACGAGGTATGGGACATCCCCCGCCGCCTCGGCTTCACCGTGCCCGACCACCTCCGCCCCGCGCCGCGCCCGGCCTGACCCTTACCCGGCCATGGCACGACGATGAGCGAGCGATGACCGAACCCCGCATCCTCCACCAGTCGACCCATCTGATCGTGATCGACAAACCGGCCGGCCTGCCGAGCCATGCCGGCCGCGCCGGCGGGCCGAGCGTGGAAGACTGGTTTCCCCGCTGGCGGCGCGGCGCCGACGGTCCCTGGCTGGTCCACCGGCTCGATGCCGACACTTCCGGCTGCCTCGCCATCGCCCGGCGCAAGACCACGCTGGTCACGCTGCAACGCGCCTTCGCCGCGCGCCGCGTCGGCAAGACCTACTGGGCGATCGTCGAGGGCGTGCCGGCCGCGCCGCACGGCACGATCGAACTGCCCCTGGCCCGCCGCGCCACCCAGGGCGGCTGGCGCGTCGCGCCCGATCCGCGCGGCGATCCGGCGATCACCGACTGGCGGCGCCTCGCGGCGGGGCAGGGCAGGGCGCTGCTCGAACTCCGCCCGCGCACCGGCCGCACCCACCAGCTCCGCGTCCATTGCGCCGAATCCGGCTTCCCGATCGTGGGTGACCCGCTCTACGGCGCCGCTTCCGACGGGCTCTGCCTGCTCGCCCGCGCGCTCGCCCTGCCGCTCGATCCAGGGCTCATCATCACCGCCGCCCCGCCCGCCCACATGCTGGCGGCGGCGCGCGCCTCAACGCTCGATCTCGCGCAGCTGGTCGAGGAAGCCGCGGCAGAATGAGGCGGCCGTCCGCGCGCGGATCTTGCCCAGCAGCGCCGCATGCCGCGCGACGCGCTCCTCCGCCGGCATCAGCAGCGCCGCATGCATCGCATCGGCCACCGCGTCCGCGTCATACGGGTTGACGATCAGCGCCTCGGTCAGGTCCTCCGCCGCCCCGGCGAAGCGCGAGAGCACCAGCACGCCCGGGTCCGCCGGGTCCTGGGCGGCGATGAACTCCTTCGCCACCAGGTTCATTCCGTCGCGCAGCGGCGTCACCAGCCCGATGCTGGCGATCCGGTAGAACCCGGCGATGGTGGTCCGGTTCACCGCCCGCGTCATGTAGCGCAGCGGCGTCCAGTCGAAATCCGAATAGGCGCCGTTGATCTCGCCGGCCTGCCGGTCCAGCTCGTGCCGCAGCGCCTGATACCGGTCGACATCCTCGCGCGAGCGCGCGGCGATCTGCAACAGGCTGATCCGGCGCAGATGCTCCGGGTGCCGCTGGAACAGCCGGCCGAAGGCGTCGAAGCGCTGCGGCAGCCCCTTGGTGTAATCCAGCCGGTCCACCCCGATCGCCAGCGCCCGCCCCACCAGGCTCGACACCAGCCGCCGCGTCTCCGCCATCCCCGCCGCCCGCTGCGCCGTGCGCGCGAAGCCTTCCGCATCGATCCCCACCGGCGTCACAATCGTCATCGTGCGATGCCCGTCATGGACGAACCCGTCCGCGCCGGCGCGGTGCAACTCCATGCACGAGGCGGCGCAATCGAGGAAATTCGCCCGATCGCCCTCGGTCTGGAACCCGACCAGGTCCGCCGCCGCCATCGCCC
>NZ_CAJQZK010000103.1:0-12707 GCF_907164655.1 Acidocella sp. C78 | reverse complement strand
AAAGGCGCTTCCGGCATGACCACCATGGCCATGAAGGTGCGGCCACGTATGCGAATCGTCGGAAGCGGAAGCACTGTTTCAGACACGTGAAGGACGTAGCGGCAGCCGGCTTCGCGCGTCAACAACGGATTTCGAAATGTCCAGTCGCCAGCGTAACGATGAAGGATCGGGCGGGGGTTCCGGTTCATCCGAAAGGCTGAAGCCCGGCGGCTCCGGCAGCGACCCGGCGCGCCTCAGCGCCGCGAGATCAAGCCCGACGCCTCGGCCCGCGCCCGGCTTTCCATGATCGAACGGCCAACGCCGATCGCGGCTTCGAGCGCGAGCCGCCCCGCCTCGGCATCGACGAGCACCGGCGCCCCATCAAGGCAGGCGGCGTGGAAGGCCGCGTGCTCGCGGCGAGCGCGTCGTGATCCTCCCAGCTCGTCTCCTCGATGCCGAACGCCTCGAACCCCGGCATGCGCAGCCCGCCTTCCTGCCCCGCCCGACCAGGCTGAGCCGGCGCGCGGCGAAATCGACGGCCAGATATCCGGCCTCGGAGAAAATCCGCATCCGCCGCTCGGTCTTCATCGAGATGCGGCTCGCGGTCACGGTGGCGACGCAGCCGTTGGCGAAGCGCACGCGGGCGTTGGCGATGTCCTCATGCGCGCTGGCCACCGCGGCGCCGACCGCATCGATGCTCTCGATCGGCTGGGCCACGAGGGCGAGGATCAGGTCGAGATCGTGGATCATCAGGTCGAGGATCACGGACACGTCGGTGCCGCGCGGCTTGAAGGGCGCGATCCGCACCGCCTCGATGTAGAGCGGCTTGCCCATCCGCGCCGCGACCGCGCCGTGGGCGGCGGAAAACCGCTCCAGATGGCCCACCTGCAGCGCGAGCCCGCGCGCGCGCGCGAGACGGCCCAGCTCTTCCGCCTCGTCCACCGTCGCGGCGATCGGCTTTTCGACGAGAACGTGGCGCCCGGCCTCAAGCGCGCGGGAGGCGAGCGCGAAATGGGTATCGGCGGGCGAGGCGATGATCACCGCCTCCGCCGCCGCGATCAGCGCATCGAGCGGGAGTGCGGCGCAGCCGGCCTCCGCTGCCACCGCGCCGGCGCGGGTCATGTCGGGGTCGGAAACGCCGACGAGGTCCGCCCGCGTGGCGGCCGCCGTCTTCAACGCATGGTAACGGCCGAAATGGCCGACCCCGATCACCCCAACCCGAAGTTTGTGCATCGCGTTTCGTTCCTGACAGAAGCGGGCTTGCACCGGCAAGCCGAGGCCGCCATACCACCCATGCGTCGCCGTTGGGAGCCCTTCGCCTGTCATGCTTTACTTCACGCGCCTGAAAACCACCCTGATCGTGCTGTTCTGCGCGGTGGGCGTGCTGCTCACGCTGCCGAACCTGATCAAGCGCCCGGCCCAGTCCATTCCCTGGCCGCAGATCCATCTCGGGCTCGACCTGCGCGGCGGATCGTATCTGCTGATGCAGATCGACATGAACGCGGTGGTGAAGGAGCAGCTCGCCAACCTGACCGACGAGGTGCGCCACACCCTGTTGCAGGCCGATATCGGCTATACCGATCTGGGCGGCGATGTCGCGGGGCGGCGGGTGCAGTTCAACCTGGTCAAGCCGGCGGATGCCGCAAAGGTGCGCCAGCTGCTTGCGAAGCTCGTCTCGCCGGTGGCCGCCGCCGGCGGCGCGCCCGACCTCGACGTGAAGGTGACGGATGCGGGGGCGGCAACGCTCACCCTCTCCCGCCCGGCGCTGATCGCCAAGCAGACCCAGGCCATCGCCCAGTCGATCACCATCATCGGCCGCCGCATCGATGGCAGCGGCGTGGTCGATCCGCAGATCGCGCGGCAGGGCGCCGACCAGATCGTCATCCAGCTCCCCGGCGTGTCCGACCCGAACCAGATCAAGAAACTGCTCGGCAAGACCGCGCACATGACCTTCCACATGGTCGCCGAGGACGTGAACCCGGAGACCAAGACGCCGCCACCCGGCGTCGAGATCCTGCCGATGAGCGATCGCAGCGGCCGCAAGCTCGCGATCCGCTCGCGCGTCGCGGTCGACGGCGCCGACCTGACCAACGCCCAGGCCGGGCAGGACCCGCAGAGCGGGCAATGGGTGGTGAACTTCACCTTCAACAGCGTCGGCGCCCGCAAGTTCGCCGACATCACGACCCATAACGTCGGCAAGCTGTTCGCGATCGAACTCGATCACAAGATCATCGAGGCGCCGGTCATCCGCACGCCGATCGTCGGCGGGCGGGGCAGATTTCGGGCAGCTTCACCGCCAAGAGCGCGTCCGACCTCGCGCTGCTGCTGCGCGCGGGCGCCCTGCCCGCCCCGCTCAAGGTGGTCGAACAGCAGAGCGTCGGCCCGGAACTCGGAGCGGACGCGATCCGCGCCGGTATCGTTTCGCTGGCGGTGGGCTTCGTGCTGGTCATCACCTTCATGGCGAGTTTCTACGGCCTGTTCGGCTGGTTCGCGAACATCGCGCTGGTGGTCAACCTGCTGCTGCTGATCGCGGTGCTGTCGCTGATGGGGGCGACGCTGACGCTGCCGGGCATGGCGGGCATCCTGCTCACGCTCGGCATGGCGGTGGACTCCAACGTGCTGATCAACGAGCGCGTGCGCGAGGAGGTCAAGCTCGGCCGCAGGCCGCTCGCCGCACTCGAGGCCGGCTACAAGCGCGCCTACAGCACCATCATCGACAGCAACGTGACCACGCTGCTCGCCCACATCATGCTGTTCATCTTCGGATCGCCGCCGGTGCGCGGCTTCGCGGTGACCATCTGTGTCGGCATCATCACAACCCTGTTCACATCGACCGTGCTGGTCCGGCTGATCACGGCGCGCTGGTATGTCGCGCGCCGCCCGGCCGCGCTGCCGGTTCTCTGAGGCCCGCGACATGAAGTTCCTCACCCGCCCCGCCTTCCGCCTGGTGCCGGACGGCACGCGCATCCAGTTCATGAAGGGACGGTTCATCGGCCTCGCGGTCTCGGCCATCCTCTCGACCGCGTCGCTGATCCTGTTCTTCCATCCCGGCCTCAATCTCGGCCTCGATTTCCGTGGCGGCGTCGTCATCCAGGTGGCGACCCCGCAGACGCCGGATTTCACCAGGCTGCGCGCGGAACTTGCCGCGGCCCACCTGCCCGGCGCCTCGCTGCAAAGCTTCGGCGGCGACAAGGGCGTGCTCATCAGCCTGGAGTCGCAGGACAACGCCAAGGATACGCAGAAATCCCTCGCCGCCGCGGAAGGGGTGGTGAAGCAGAACCTGCCGGGCGCCAAAATCCTCTCGACCCAGGCGATCGGCGCCTCGGTCTCGGCGACGCTGTTCCAGCAGGGGCTGATCGCGCTCGGGATCAGCTTCCTGATGATCCTCGTCTATATCTGGTTCCGCTTCGAGTGGCAGTTCGCCGTCGGCGCGGTGGCGACGCTGATCCTCGACGTGACCAAGACGATCGGCTTCATGGTCATCACCCGCCTGCCCTTCGACCTCGTCACCATCGCCGCGATCCTGACCGTGATCGGCTATTCCACCAACGACAAGGTGGTGGTCTATGACCGGATGCGGGAGAACCTGCGCAAATACAAGACCATGCCGCTGCGCGAGCTGATCGACCTCTCGATCAACGAAACCCTCAACCGCACGCTCGGCACCTCCAGCACGGTATTCCTCGCCGCCCTGCCGCTCGCGCTGTTCGGCGGCGCCTCGCTCTCCGGCTTCGCCTGGGTGATGCTGTTCGGCATCGTCGTCGGCACCTCGTCGTCGATCTATATCGCGGCGCCGATCCTGCTGCTGCTGGGCGAGCACCGGCTGCGCCGGGGCAATCCGAAACTCGCCGACGATCCGACCGTGACCAAGGACACCGCGCGGGCCTCGCGCTGACATCTTCGCCTTCCGGAGGGGTTCAAACCGGACGGCGCGATGCACAGATGCGGAGTCGGACCGATGAGGAGACTCCGCCATGGCCAACCCGGATCGTGACCGCAAGCGCGTGATCGACACCGAGGAACCCGAGCCGGTTCCGCTCGACATCGCGCCCGAGCATGTCGCGTTCATCATCCTCAAGGCGCGCGCCGCCGAGGCGCAGGTGCCGCCGGTGGAGCCGGAGGAGGAAAGCCCGGCCGGCACACCCCCGCCCGAGGAAGAGACCGACATGCTGGACGAGCAGGCCCCCGATGACAGCGAGGCCGAATTGCGCGAGGCGATCGATCAACTCTCCGACGAAGCGGCGGTCGACCTGCTGGCGCTGTTCCTGATCGGCCGCGGCGATTTCGCCCGGGAGGAGTGGGACGACGCCCGGGCCCAGGCGGCCGAGCAGATCGATGGCAGCCTCGCCGGCACCCTACTCGGCGAGGCCGGCCTTGGCGACATGCTCGAAGAAGGGCTGAATGCGCTCGGCTACCGGCCCGAGGCGCTCGAACCCGACGCCTGAACGCCAGAGCGCTTTCCGATCCATCAGGATCGGATGCAGTGCTCTATCATATTGATACCCAGAGCATCTTTATCCGATCAAATGACTCCATCTGATCGGATGATGCTCTATTTCACCGCGGCGACGATCGAATCGGCCAGCGCCGCGGCGGTGCAGGCATAGCCGCGGTCGTTCATGTGCATGCCATCCGCGGCGAGAAAACCGGCGGGGGCGGCGCCGGCGCGGGCCCAGGCGCGCATCAGCGCATCGCGCGAGAACAGCCCGACCCGGTAGCGCCGGGCGAGATGGGCGAGCGCCGCGTTGATCCGCGCATTGTCCGGCGCGCTCAGCAGGCGGCGCGAGCGCTGGTTGTCCATCAGTACCACGTCGAGATCGGCGGCGCGCAGCCGGCGCAGTCCCTGCTCGACCAGAGCCGTGAACCGGTCCGGCGATTCGCCGCGCATCGCTGCGTTGGCGCCGACCTGCCAGATCACCAGCGCGGGCCGCAGGGCAAGCACGTCGCGCGCCATCCGGCGGTCCTCGCGCAGCGCATCCTCGCCGCCGATGCCGCGATTGATCACGCTGATCTCGGCATCCGGCAGGCGGTCGCCCAGCTCGTCCTGGAGCATCGCCGGATAGGAATCGCCGATATCGTGCGCCATCGCCCCCCAGGTGGACGACGACCCGATCGCGGCGATCACCACCGGCTGGCCGCGATGGATCGCCGCGCGCAGATGCGGCAGGCGCAGATATTGCGCCGGCACGGCCGGGCAGGCGGGTGCCGCGGCGGCGACGCCGGCCCAGGCGAGCACGAGCGCGAGAACAAGACTATGCAACGGACGGTTTGGCATCTTTCACCCTGTACCAGGCGGAGAGCGCGGCCACGCCGAGCAGGGCGGCGAGGCCGGCGAGGTTGACGACGACCTGCATCGCCCAGCCATGATCGGTGTCCATCACGATCCGCCCGGCGTAGGAGAGCAGGATGCTGGCGCAATAGGTCGGCAGGCCATACTGGCCGATCAGGATGAACACGCGCGACAGGCGGGCTTTCAGCAGCCGCGCATCGGCGCGCAGATGGCGGGCGGCGAGCCAGGCCAGCGACAGGATCGAGACCAGCCGGTAGGGATGAAGCCCGGTCTTGTCGATATTGCGGACCAGCGGCCGCAGCGCCGCGGGGATGTGCCGGGCGAGCGAGGGTTCGAGCCAGGTGGTCAGCAGGATCGCGAAGCCGACCAGAAGCAGCAGCACCGCGGCGATGTCGGTCGCAAGGCCCGGCAGCGCCGGCCTGCCGTGGCGGGAGAACAGCATGCCGAGCACGAAGAGCAGCTGCCAGGTGAAGGGGTTGAAGAACCAGCCATGGCCGCCGTGGGTCGGCAGGTTCCAGCCATGGATCCGCGCGCCGGCATAGAGTGCCACGCTGAGCGCGAGCAGCGTGCGCGGGAAGCGCAGCATGAAGAGCAGCGGCGCCAGCCCGCCCATGATCGCGACATAGAGCGGCAGCACGTTGAGATAGGCCGGCTGGTAGAGCAGCGGCACCGCCTCGATGATCGCCGCGAGCGGCTTCGCCGCCAGATGGTCGATGCCGACGCCGGAGAGATATTGCGGCCGGCCGAGCCAGGTTGCGGCGAAGGCGACCTGGGCGGCGAACAGCACGAAGAGGAAGATATGCGCGATATAGAGCGTCCACGCCCGCTTGAGCATGTCCGCCGAGGCGGAGAGCGGCCCGGCGCGGTCCAGCTTGCGGCCATAGACGAGGGCGGCGGCGAAGCCGGCGAGCAGGATGAAGATTTCCGTCGCGTCGTTCAGCGCGAGGTTGCGCACGGTGAAGCGGGCGAGCGTGTCATGCGGGATGTGATCGAGAAAGATGCAGAACAGCGCGATGCCGCGGAAGAAATCGACCCTGAGGTCGCGGCCGTCGCGAATCAGCGGCATCATCCGGCGGCGCGGCGGGCGGAGAGAGCGAGGGCGAGCGTGCCCTCGTCGAGGATTTCGATGCTGCCGCCGACGGGCACACCCTGGGCCAGCCGGGTGACGCTGGCGCCGCAGGCGGCGAGGCGTTCGGTGAGGTAATGGGTGGTCGCCTGACCATCGACGGTGGCCGGCAGGGCGAGGATCACCTCGCGCACCGACCCGTCGAGCCGGGTGAGCAGCCGGTCGATCCCGAGTTCCTCGGGGCCACGGCCGGCGATGGCCGAAAGCAATCCGCCGAGGATGTGATAGCGGCCGCGATAGACGGCGGTACGCTCCAGCGCCCATTGGTCCGCCACCGACTCGACCACGCAGATCAGCGGCTCGCGGGCGATGTCGGCGCAGATGGCGCAGGGCTGCTCGGAGTCGAGCCCGCCGCAGGTCGGGCAGACCGCGACGCGCTGGCAGGCGGCATCGAGGGCGGCGATCAGCGGCAGCAGGCGCTGCTCGCGCTCGGCCATCAGCTTCAGCACGATGCGCCGGGCGGAACGCGGGCCAAGGCCCGGCAGCCGCGCCATCAGCCCGACCAGCCGCTCGATCTCGGGCCCCATCATCGCGGGACGATCCGCCGCTGCGACCTCAGAACGGCAGTTTCATGCCGGGGGGCAGCGAAATCCCGCCGGTTACCTTCTGCATTTCCTCGGCGGCAACCGCCTCCAGCCGCGACTTGGCGTCGCGATGGGCGGCGAGGATCAGATCCTGGAGCATCTCGGCATCGCTCGGGTCGATCAGCTTGGGGTCGATCTCGATCCCCTTCATCTCGCCCTTGCCGGACAGCGTGACCTTCACCAGACCGGCGCCGGCCTCGCCCCGGATGTCCATCGCTTCGAGACGCGACTGCATCTCCTGCATGTTCTGCTGCATTTGCTGGGCCTGCTTCATCAGGCCGGCGAGGTTCTTCATCAGTCGATCTCCATGGCGTCGGCGATGTCGTCGTCGGAAATCGGCGGGACATCGTCGAAGCGGTCATCATCCATCGCGGGCGGCTCCGCAAGGGCGGGCGGCGCATCGACCTCCACACTGGCGATCTTCGCACCGGGAAACGTCTCGAAGATGGCCCTCACCAGCGGATGATCCAGCGCCTCGTCGCGCGCCGTCTCGCGCGCCGTGGTTTCGGCCTCGACCATGCTCGGCGCGCCGGCAGCGCGGGATAGGGCGATGGTCCAGCGCCGCCCGGTTTCGGCCTCGAGAAACCTGGCGAGGCGGGACGAGAGATCGCGTGGCGCCTCGGGCGCGAGATTCAGTTCGATCACCGGCGGGGCGAAGCGCACCAGCCGGGCGTCGTGGCGGAGATGGGCATAGAGCAGGGCGTCGCGCTTCTCGCCGGCCAGGGCGATGACATCCTCGAAGCGGGCAAGGCGCGGGGCGGATGAGGGGGCGGATTCGACCTGCGCGACCGGGGCGTGCGCGACCGGGGCGCCGTTCACCACCGCCCTCGGCGCCGGGCCGGGCGCCGGGGCCGGCGCCGCCCCGCCGCGGATTGTCGCCGCCTCGCCGGCGAGGCGGCGGACGAGTTCGCCTGGCGCCGGCAGGTCGGACACGTAGCAGAGGCGGATCAGGATCATGTCGGCGGCGGCGCGGCGGTCGGTCGCCTGCTCCACCTCGGCGATGCCCTTGAGCAGCATCTGCCACAGCCGGCCGAGAAACGGCACCGACAGCCGGGCGGCGAGCGGCGCGCCGCGGGCACGATCAAGCTCGGGCAGTTCGCTGCCCTCGGCCAGCGCCGGAATCGCCTTGATGCGCGAGAGCGTATGAGCGAGGCCGAGCAGATCCTGCATCACCAGCACCGGATCGGCGCCGGCTTCATGCGCGCGGTCCATCACGCCGAGCGCGCCGGCCGGATCGCCGGCGGCGATGGCGTCCAGCAGATCGAAGACGAGGCTGCGATCGGCAAGGCCGAGCATGTCGGCCACCAGTTCGGCGGTCACCGGCGCGCCCTCGTCGGCGCGGGCGATCGCCTGGTCGAGCAGGGACAGCCCATCGCGCACCGACCCGTCGGCGGCGCGGGCGATGGCTTCGAGCGCGCCACTTTCGGCCGCGACCGCCTCCTTCTCCGCGATGCGGGCGAAATGCGCGGCCAGCACATCGACCGGCACGCGCTTGAGGTCGAAACGCTGACAGCGCGATAGCACGGTGATCGGCACCTTGCGGATTTCCGTGGTGGCGAACACGAATTTCACATGCGGCGGCGGTTCCTCAAGCGTCTTGAGCAGCGCGTTGAAGGCGTTGCGCGAGAGCATGTGGACTTCGTCGATGATGAACACCTTGGTGCGGGCGATCATCGGGCGGAAGCGCGTCGCCTCGATGATTTCGCGCACGTCGTCGACGCCGGTGTTCGAGGCCGCGTCCATCTCCACCACGTCGGGGTGGCGGTCGGCGAGAATGGCCACGCAATTGTCGCAGACGCCGCAGGGATCGGGCGTGGGGCCGCCCTGCCCGTCCGCCCCGGTGCAGTTCAGCGCGCGGGCGAGAATCCGCGCCGTGGTCGTCTTGCCCACACCGCGCACGCCGGTGAGCATGAAGGCATGGGCGATCCGATTCATCGCGAAGGCATTGCGCAGGGTGCGGACCAGCCCGTCCTGACCGATCAGGTCGTCGAAGGTGGTCGGGCGGTATTTGCGGGCGAGGACGCGGTAGGATTCGGCATGGACCGGGGCTGCGGCCTCGGGCAGTTCGTCGTCGCCGAACAGCGAGGGCCCCGGCGGCGGCGGCTCGGACCTGGGCTGATCGTCCGTCTCGTCGTCGTCGAACAGACCGGCCATGCGCCTCCGATGAGCTGGGCAGGAGTGAGAGGTGGGAGACCGGAACCGCGACCCGTGCGGAAACTCGTTGCGGCTGCTGCCTTCCGGCCCTGACCGGGTTGGCGAGGCGCCCGTCCGCGACCGGCCTCCCGCTTTCCATATCTATCCTTTGACGCCGCTTTGCAAGGCCGGCTTGCCGGCGCGCAGGACCAATGCCACCTTCCCGCCATGCACGACATCCCGCCCCCCTCCGCCCTGCTCTACAGCTCCGCCCGGCTCGACCGCGCCAGCCACCGCCGCACCGATGCCGGCTGGCTGGCGGCGGCGCGCGCCGATGCCGGCGCCGGCTTCGTCGCCTACTGGCGCGGCAAGCTGCTGATCGCCGCCGAACCCGAGCCCCGCGCCGTGCTCGACGCTCCGCCGCGCGAGGACGCGAGGGAGAGCGTCTTTCTCGGGCTGATGAACGGCAGCCCGGTTTTCGCGGTCGATCTGTCAGCGCATGAGGCGCCGCTCGATGCGCTGCGCCGGCCGCGCGGCGCGTTTCTCGAACTGCGCGGGCTGACCGCGACGCTGCCGGCCGAGGAAGCCGGGCTGCTCGCCACCGCGCGCGGCCTGCTCTACTGGCGATCCCGCCACAAATTCTGCGGCGTATGCGGCGGCAGCTGCACGCCGGAGCGCGGCGGCCACACCATGCGCTGCACGCAATGCGGCACGGAGCATTTCCCGCGCACCGATCCGGCGGTGATCATGCTGGTGGCGAAGGGCGATCGCGTGCTGCTCGGCCAGTCGCAGAAATTTCCGCCCGAGCGGAACATGTTCTCGACCCTCGCCGGCTTCGTCGAGCCCGGCGAAAGCCTCGAGGACGCCGTGCGCCGGGAAACGATGGAGGAGGTCGGCGTCGAGGTCGGGCCGGTGGCCTATACCGGCAGCCAGCCCTGGCCGTTCCCGGCATCGCTGATGCTGGGCTTCCGCGCCGAGGCGATGAGCGAGGCGATCACGCTCGATGCCGAGGAAATGCGCGCCGCCGCCTGGTTCACCCGCGAGGACCTCGCGAACCGCCATGCGGCCGGATTCAACCTGCCGCCGCGGGATTCGATCGCGCGCAGGCTGATCGACGACTGGATCGCCGAAGCGCGGTGAGCCGGACACCGAATTGTCATCAGATAACGTTTGATATCGAAAGAATTGCGGCGTATAGCGGTCGCATTGCAACCTGACGGAGAGACGGAAATGGCGAAAGTTCTCGTACTTTACTACAGCACCTGGGGCCATGTTGAGACGATGGCGACGGCGGTGGCGGAAGGGGCGAAGGCCGCCGGTGCCGAGGTGGTGGTCAAGCGCGTGCCGGAAACCATGCCCGAAGACACCGCGAAGGCGATCCATGCCAAGACCGAGCAGGACGCGCCGGTGGCGAACCCGGCGGAACTCGCCGATTACGACGCCATCATTTTCGGCACCCCCACCCGCTTCGGCAACATGTGCGGCCAGATGCGCAACTTCCTCGACCAGACCGGCGGCCTGTGGGCCAAGGGCGCGCTGATCGGCAAGGTCGGCTCGGTGTTCGCCTCGACCGGCAGCCAGCATGGCGGGCAGGAGACCACCATCACCTCGTTCCACACCACGCTGTTCCATCACGGCATGATCGTGGTCGGCGTTCCCTATTCCAACCCCGAGCTGACCAACATGAACGAGATCACCGGCGGCACGCCCTATGGCGCGACGACGCTCGCCGGCAGCGACGGCTCCCGCCAGCCGAGCGCCAACGAACTCGCCATCGCCCGCGCCCAGGGCAAGCACGTCGCCGAGATCGCGGCCAAACTCGCCCGCTGACACCCGGGACGGCGCCGCAAGGCGCCGTCCGCTGTCGCCGTCTTGTCATATGACACGGCAGGGACAGCGGGCTAGACGAGGCGCCGTACGACCGACGGAGACACTCCCATGACGATTTCCCGACGCGGTTTCATCGGCACCGGCGCCGAACTCACCGCGGCATCGCTGCTCGCCGCCGCCCCCACGGCACAGGCCGCAGCGCCGGCCCCCTTCAATTTCATCTCGATCGGCGACTGGGGCCGCAATGGCGCCCACCACCAGCGCAATGTCGCACAGGCGATGGCCGACCGCGCCGCATCGGACGCGCCGCGCTTCATCCTGTCGCTCGGCGATAATTTCTACGAGTCCGGCGTGACCTCCGTCAGCGATCCGCAGTGGAAGACCAGCTTCGAGGATGTCTATCACCAGGCGTCGCTGCAACGTCCCTGGAAGGTGATCCTGGGGAATCACGACTATCGCGGCAATGTGCCAGCGCAGCTCGACTATTCGGCGCATTCGCGGCGCTGGCAGCTGCCCGCCCGCTACCATACCCATGCCGAAACCCTCGCGGATGGCACCACGGTCGAGATTTTCTTCCTCGATACCTCGCCCTTCATCCGCAAGTATCTCGGCACGGTGACCGACATTTCCGGGCAAGACCCGCGCGCGCAGCGGGCCTGGCTCGACACGGCGCTCGGCCGCTCGAAGGCGCGGTGGAAGATCGTGGTCGGCCATCACCCGATCTACACCGCGCTCGGCGGCGCGGACCATGACCAGCCGGACCTCATCGCCGCGCTCGAACCGGTGCTGCGCCGGCACGCAGTCAAGCTCTACATCAACGGCCACGATCACTGCATGCAATATGTCGAGATGGGCGGAATCGCCTATGTGACGAACGGCGTCGGCTCGGAAATCTACACGCCGGGCACGCCGAGCCGGGCGGGCTTCGCCCTCGGTGCGCACGGGTTTCTGACCACCTCGGTAACCCACGGAGAGATCAGCTTCGCCTTTATCGACATGAACGGCAAGACCCGCTTCGCCAGGACCATCGCCGCCTAGAGCATCATCTGATCAGATAAAGATGCTCTATTTATCAATACCATAGAGCATCATCCGATCAGATGGAGTGATCTGATCGGATAAAGATGCTCTGTCTATCAATATCATAGAGCACGACACCCGATCCGGATGGATCGGAAAGTGCTCTAATGCCGCGTCGCTTCCGGCTCAGGCGCGCTCGCGCCACCAGCCGGCGGCGACCAGCAGCAACCCCAGGATCGCGCCGGGAATCGCCGGCGGCAGCCTGATGTCGCGCTCGCCCGTCACCAGGCGGGCATGGCGCGGCCGGTAGAGCCCGGTCCAGCCCGGCTCAGGGGTGCGTGCCAGCCAGACGATTCGCCCGGAGCTGCGGTGGACGAGCGGGGCAAAGCGCCGGCTGGTGGCGGCGAGGTCCTCCTGCTCGGCCGGATCCTCGTCCGAAGCCGCGGCGTAGGCGGTGCGCCCGCCCGCCGAAACCCGCCACACGCCGGGCCCGCCAGCCGGCATCGCGGCTTCGAAACGACCCGGCGCGGTGCGATGCAGCGGCACCGTGACCCGCTGCCCATCCGGCGCCGTCACCTCGGCCGTGCCAGGCGGGCCGGCCGGCGCGACACGGCGGATCGTCAGGTGACCGGCGGCGATGGCGGCGTGCAGCTGGCGGGCGGCGAGCGCCGGATCGCCCAGCAGCCAGTGGACCGTGCGCCCGAGCAGCGCCGTCGCCGGCCCCTGCATCGCGCCATTGCCGGCG
>NZ_CAJQZK010000102.1:0-16299 GCF_907164655.1 Acidocella sp. C78 | reverse complement strand
CCTCTACAATGTGCAGAACTACCAGAGCCTCGGCGTCATGCTGAATGTCTCGAAGGGGCCGGTGAGCGCGAGTGTCGCCTTCGGCGACGGGTTCGACACGGGGGTGTTCAATTTTCTCCAGGGGCTGGTGAATTACAATTTCAACAGCACCAACAGCCTCTCGGTGTATGGCGCGACCAATCTGAGCCGGACGGGTTCCCTCGCCCACACCTATGGCAGCGCCGCGAAACCCTATGGCCAGAGCCTGGTCGGGCCCGGCAACGTGCAGATCAATTCGTCCATGCTCGGCGCCTATTACAGCTACACGCGCGGGAACCTGAACCTGGTTCCGGAAGTGCAGTTCGTCTACGCCAAGAAGGACATCAAGGCGGGCATCCGCAAGACGACAACGGATTTCGGCGCGGCGCTGTTCGGCAATTACACGTTCGGCCATGGCCCCTACTCGCTGGGCGGCTGGGTGGAGTATTTCGCCGCCAGCGGGTTCGGCTCGAACGGGTTCGGCAACTGGTTTCTGCAGCCCAATGCCAAGGGCATCGGGATGTCGATCACGCCGACCTGGCAGAAGGGCCATGTTTTCGTTCGCGGCGATCTCGGCGTGCTGCACTTCACCAATGGCGGAGACGGGGTGATCGGGTACGGCGCCAGCGGCAAGCAGCCGAACCAGGCGACCTTCGTTCTCGAAGCCGGGCTGCTGTTCTGATCGTGCGCGCCTGATCTCGGCGCGGCCCTGCGCCGGCGGTCCGGCGCCGGGAGCGGCGCGGCGGTCCGGCGCCGGGGCCCTGGACGCAACGTGGCGGGTTGGATAGTGTGGGGGAGTATGCTACGCTTCCGCGCATGACACATGCCATCCGCGACAAACGCAAGCTGCTGGCGCGGGTTGGCCGCATCCGCGGGCAGGTCGAGGCGATCGAACGCGCGCTCGAGGCCGAGGCGGGATGCGAGACCGTCATGCAGCAGATCGCAGGAGTGCGCGGCGCCGTTGCCGGGCTGATGGCCGAGATCGTCGAGGACCACGTGCGCAACCATCTCGTGGACCCCCAAACCCACCCCGACGCGCTGGACCAGAACGCCACCGAGCAGTTGCTGGCGGTGATCCGCGCCTATCTGAAATGAGAGAGACAATGCCGGACAGCGACGCCGTTCCCAGCCCCGCCGATCATGGTCATGTGTTTCTGCGCGCCGATCACGCCCGCAATGAGCGCCGCACCTGGTGGGTGATCTGGATCTGCACCGCGATGATGCTGATCGAGGTGATCGGCGGCTCGCTCTATGGGTCGATCGCGCTGGTGGCCGACGGGCTGCACATGAGCACGCATGCCGGCGCGCTGCTGCTGGCCGCCCTCGCCTACCGCTATGCCCGCAAGCACGCGCATGATCCGAGATTCAGCTTCGGCACCGGCAAGTTCGGCGACCTCGCCGGTTTCAGCAGCGCCATCATTCTGGCCATGATCGCGCTGCTGATCGGGTTCGAGGCGGTACGCCGGGTCTTCGCCCCGGTGACGATCGATTTCGCCGAGGCGCTGCCGATCGCGGGGCTTGGACTTGTCGTCAATGTCGTCAGCGCGCTGATCCTCGGATTCGGGCATGACCATCATCACGACCATGGCCATCATCATGGGCATGGGCATGACCACGACCACGACCATGACCACGACCATGACCATGACCACGGGCACGACCACGACCATGACCATGACCATGACCATGACCATGGGCACGCGGCGACCGGGCGGGACAACAACATGCGGGCGGCGGTGGTGCATGTGGCGACCGACGCGGCGGTGTCGGTTCTCGTGATCGTCGGCCTGCTGCTGGCGCGGGCTTTCGGCTGGCTGTGGATGGACCCGGTGGTCGGCATCGTCGGCGCCCTGGTCATCGCCAGCTGGGCGTTCGGGCTGATCCGCGATACCGGCGCGATCCTGCTGGACATGACGCCGGACCGCAAGCTCGCGCAGCGCCTGCGGGAGACCATCGAGGCGGATGGCGACGAGCTGCGCGACCTGCATCTGTGGCGGCTTGGCCCGGGCCATCTCGGCGCGATCCTGAGCGTGCGCTCGGCCGAGGGGCTGAGTGCGGAGGCCTATCGGCAGAAACTCGCCCGCTTCACCTCCCTGTCGCATCTGACGATCGAGGTGCGGACGCGCTGAAGATGGGAGCGCTGGCGGCCGACGCGCTGAGGGCGGGGGCGTGACTGGGAGGGTTCGGGCCGGGGGATTGTTTTCAAACGATCGTTCCATTATATCGGCGGGCACCAGTTGAACCCGGAGCGGGGCGCTCGCGCGCCACGCCGTCACACATCAAGAGGTTGCAATGACCGCTGACGCCCGACTGAACCTCCCCGCTCTCACGCTCGAAACCGCGTTGCCCGCGCCGCGCGCCGTGCTCGAAAAGGCCAAGGCGCAGGTTGGCTTCATTCCCAACATGTATGCCAACATGGCCAACTCGCCGGGGTTTCTTGAAACCTATCTCGACGGCTACGCGCGGTTCCGCGCCGATTCCGGCATGACCCCGGTGGAGCAGGAAGTGGTCTTCCTGGTGATCAGCCGGGCCAATGGCTGCGGCTACTGCACCGCGGCGCACAGCATGATCGCCGACAAGATGTCGAAAGTGCCGGCCGATGTGCTGGCGGCGCTGCGCGAGGGCCGGACCATCGCCGATGCGAAGCTCGCGGAGCTGGCGCGCTTCACCCAGGTGATCTTCGACACTCGCGGCCGCCCGACGCAGCAGGACCTCGAAAGCTTCCGCGCCGCCGGCTATGCCGACCGGCACGCGCTGGAGATCGTGCTCGCCATGGCGGTGAAGACCCTCAGCAACTACGCCAACCACCTGTTCCACACCGAAGTGGACAACATGTTCGCGGACTACAAGCTGCCGAACGCCGCCTGAGCCTTCCCCCGCCCCGCCGGCCCGACGCGGCCCGGCGGGGCGGGTTGGTCCAGATGTCCAGCAACGCCTTCCGGCAGGACCGCCGGAAGGCGTTTGCCGTTTGCGCCCGGGACGATCGCCGGCAGCGCCGCGCGCGGCGGCGTTTTCCCGTATTTCTATAATTAATTATATTTTATTTAGCTCGTTATAATTATTGCGACGAATGCTTAATTCCGTCTAATCCAGCAAGGCACGGGCGCCATTCCGGCACCCTTGCAGATACGGAACGATCATTTGGAAATCGGCCGGCATGGTTGGCGCCCCCGCGCTCGACCCTCCGCCGGGCCAAGACCCGATTTTGGAACATATGGACGCACAGACCGACGCCTTCGTGGATTTTGTATCCTACGCGCAGAATTTCGAAGACGTCATGCTGTGGCGCGCCCTGAAACATGTCGGCCCAGGCCGGTATATCGATATCGGCGCCCAGGACCCGATGGTCGATTCGGTCAGTCTCGCCTTCTACGAACAGGGGTGGCGCGGCGTGCATGTCGAGCCGAACCCGGATTATGCCCGCCTGTTGCGCGCGGCCCGGCCGGACGAGACGGTCATCGAGGCGGCGATCAGCACGGCGGGCGGGACGATTTCGTTTTTCGAGATCATGGACACTGGACTGAGCACCGGCGTCGCCGCGATCGCCGAGGAGCACCGGCGGGAGGGCTTCGCGTCCCGGCGGATCGAGGTGCCGGCGATGAAGCTCGCCCGCCTGCTGGACAGGTTCGAGGGCCAGGATGTCCATTGGCTGAAGATCGATGTCGAGGGCATGGAAGAGGATGCCATCGCGAGCTGGGCGCCTTCGACTGTCAGGCCGTGGATCGTGGTGGTCGAGAGCACCCGTCCGGGCTCGCCGGAGTCGACCGGAACGCCCTGGGAGAGCGCCTTGCTCGGCCTCGGCTATGAGAGGGTGTATCGCGACGGGCTCAACAATTTCTACCTGAGCCGCCAGCACCTCGACCTCAAGCGGCATTTCGAGGTTCCGCCGAACGTATTCGACTACTTCAAGTTGAGCGGACGGGCCTCATCGCGCCTGTGCCATCACGTCCGGCAGGAGGCCGAGACGGAACGGGCCGGCCTGCTCGGGCGGATCGCCAGCCTGGAGGCCCGCCTGCGGGAGACGACGAGGCTGGCGGAAGAGGCGGAGGCGCGGCAGGCGGAGGCCGGACGGCAACTCGAACAGAGCCGGGCGTGGCTCGACGAGGCGAGGTGCGCGTTGCAAGCGATGCATGCCAGCCGGTCCTGGCGCGTCACCCGGCCGCTGCGGGCGATGACGACGCGGGGGCGCTGGCTGCGGGACGCGGCGCGGGACGGGGCGCGAGCCTGGGCGCGGCTGGCGCCGGGCAGCCGGCCGCACCGGGCGGTGCTGCGCGTGATTCTCGCCTTGTCGCACTGGCTGCTGGAGCATCCCCGCCTGCATGCCCTGGCGATGCGGCTGCTCGATCGGGTTCCCGCCGCGAGGGCCCTGCTGCATCACTTCACCCGATCGGGCGGGGCGGCGGGGACGATGATGTGGCGGCCGCCCGGGCCGGCCGACCTGTCGCCACGGGCACGGCAAATCCATCTCTGGATGAATTCCTGAACTTCTCCTCGGCTGACGGGAACCGGCAAGCATGCGCATCGTCATCGACCTGCAAGGTGCGCAAAGCGCCAGCGGCCAACGCGGAATCGGCCGGTATTCGCTGAATTTCGCCCGGGCGCTCGCGCGCGGCAACGCCGGCCACGAGATCATCATCGCGCTGAATGCGCTGTTTCCCGAGAGCATCCCGCCGATCCGGGCGGCGTTCGACGGGCTGCTGCCGGCGGAGCATGTCGTGGTCTGGGATGCGCCGGGGCCGGTTGCCGCGATCGACCCCGCGAATGCCGGGCGGCGGGAGGTGGCCGAGCGGGTCCGCGAGGCGTTCATCGCCACGCTCAACCCCGACATCGTGCATATCTCCAGCCTGTTCGAGGGCTTCGTCGATGACGCGGTGACCAGCATCGGCCGGCACGGCGCCGCCTGCCGCGTCAGCGCCACGCTGTATGATCTGATCCCGCTGCTGAACCAGGACCAGATCATGAAGGACAATCCGGCCTATGCGGCGCATTATTTCCGCAAGCTGGAAGACCTCGGACGCGCCGACCTGCTGCTGGGCATTTCCGGCTCGGCCGCGAGCGAGGCGACCGATCATCTCGGCTGGGACCCGGCGCGGATCGTCACGGTCGGCACCGGCGCCGATGGGCGGTTCCGGCGCCTCGATATCGCCGCCGAGACCCGCCACACCCTGCTCGAACGGCTCGGGCTGCGGCGCCCGTTCTTCATGTATGTGAGCGCGCCGGACGCCCACAAGAACCATCGCCGGCTGATCGAGGCTTTTGCCGGTCTGCCCGCCTCGCTGCGGCAGGCGCATCAGCTCGCCTTCATCGGCCATTTCCAGGCGCGCGACCGCGAGGCCTTCGCGCGCCATGCCGCGGGAAGCGGGCTGGCCGAAGGCGAGCTGGTGATGACCGGCGGCCTCGCGGATGAGGACCTGAACACGCTCTACAACCTGGCCAAGGGGTTCGTCATGCCGTCCTGGCATGAGGGGTTCGGGCTGCCCGCGGTCGAGGCGATGCTGTGCGGTTGCGCCACGATCGGCAGCCGGCGCGCCAGCCTGCCGGAGGTCATCGGCCGGGACGACGCGCTGTTCGACCCGTTCGACGTCGCGGAGATGCGGCTGCTGCTGCATCGCCTCGCCACCGACGACGAGTGGCGGGCCGATCTCGCGGCGCACGCGATCGAACATGCGCGCCAGTTCACCTGGGACCGGGTGGCGGAGCGGGCCCTGGCGGCGTTCGCCGCAACCGGCCTCGCCGCCCCGCCCCCGGCGCGCGCGCGCATCGCGGACGCCGGCAGGCGCCTCGCCGTTTTCTCGCCGATGCCGCCGCAACCGAGCGGGATCAGCGATTACAGCATGGAGCTGCTGCCGGCGCTGGCCGGGCATTACGACATCGACGTGATCGTCGAGCAGTCGAGCGTCGACAGGGGCGGACTGCCCGCGTCGATCGGCGTCCGCACCGCGGATTGGTTCAGGGCGCACGCGCACGAGTATGACCGGATTTTGTATCAGTTCGGCAATTCGCCGTTCCATGACTACATGATCGACGCGATCGCGGCGCATCCGGGGATGGTGGTGCTGCATGATTTCTTCATGTGCGGCCTGTTCGGCCACCGGCTGCGGTTCAACCGCCAGGACGTGGCGCGGGAGCTTGTCGGCGAGCATGGCTATGCGGCGGCGCTGGAGGTGAGCGAGGCCGCGGATGTTCGCGCCGCGCTGCGGAACTATCCGGCAAACCTTCAGCTGCTGCAGGGAGCGCTGGGCGTGATCGTGCATGGCGAGCATGCGCGGCAGCTCGCGACGGGCTGGTTCGGGGCGGCCGGGGCGCGGGATTTCGCCGTGATTCCGCTGCTGCGGGCGCCGGCCCGGGAGCGGGAGCGGGGCGCGGCGCGGGACGCGCTCGGCCTCGGGCCCGACGACCTGCTGGTCTGCTCGTTCGGATTTCTCGATGCGGTGAAGCTCAACGACCGGCTGCTCGACGCCTGGCTGGGCAGCCGGCTCGGCGCCGACAGCCACGCGCATCTCGCCTTTGTCGGCCAGAACGAGGGCGGTATCTATGGTCGCACCCTGGCCGGGCGCATCCAGGCGTCTCCCTGCCGGGAGCGTATCCGCATCACCGGCTGGAAGCAGCGCGGACTTTATGAAACCTATCTCGCGGCCGCCGACATCGCGGTGCAGCTGAGGACGGGATCGCGCGGCGAGACCTCGGCCGCCGTGATCGACTGCATGAACCACGGCATTCCGACCATCGTGAACGCCCATGGCACGATGGCGGAACTCGATCCGTCCGGGGTGTGGATGCTGGCGGATGAATTCCGGACGGATGAACTCGCCGACGCGCTGATCGCGCTTGCCGGCGATGCCGGCGCGCGCCGGGGGCTCGGCGAGCGGGCGCGCACGATCATCCGGACGCGGCACGCGCCCGAGATCTGCGCGGCACAATACGAACAGGCGATCGAGGCGGCTTACGCGCGCGCGGAACGGGGGCTCGGCGGCCTGATCCGCGACCTGCGCGCGATGGCGATTCCGCCCGGGGAGCAGCAGCTTGTCGCCACCGCGCTGGCCCGGGATTTCCCCGCCCATCCGCGCAGCCGGCAGCTGCTCGTCGATGTCTCCACCCTGGCGCGGACGGATCTGCGCACCGGGATCGAGCGGGTGGCGCGGGCGGTGCTGCGGCAATGGCTGCTCCATCCGCCGGCGGGATGGCGGGTGGAGCCGGTCTATGCCACCGCGAGCGCCGCCGGCTATCGCTATGCCCGGCAGTTCACCTGCCGCTTTCTCGGCATCGAGACGCCCGGGATCGAGGATGGCGTGGTCGAGGCGTGGTCCGGCGACGTGTTTTTCGGCCTCGACTTCGCCCCGGACATCGTCGTGCTGCAACAGGAGCATTTGCGGGCGTGGCAGAACCGGGGGGTGAAGGTCTGGTTTCTGGTCAATGACCTGCTGCCGATCCAGATGCCGCTGGTGTTTCCAGAGGGAGTCGATCAGGGCCATGCGCGGTGGCTGCGGACGATCGGCCGGTTCGATGGAATCGTCTGTATCTCGCGATCCGTGCTGAACGAAGCGCGTTCATGGCTTGCCGAGGGCGACGCGCCGTCATCGCATCGTCGGGAATGGGTCCATCTCGGCGCCGATTTGATGCGATCGGCGCCGAGCCGCGGACTCCCCGACGATGCGCCGCAGGTTCTGGCGAAACTGGCCGAGCATCCTGCGTTTCTGATGGTCGGCACGATCGAGCCCCGCAAGGGGCATCTGCAGACCATCGCGGCGTTCGACCTGCTCTGGGCGCGCGGTGTCGAGGCGACGCTCGTGATCGTCGGCCAGGAGGGCTGGAAGGTGCTGCCGGATTCGCAGCGGCGAACGATTCCGCGAATCGTGGAGACGCTGCGCGCCCATCCGGAAGGCGGCAGGCGCCTGTTCTGGCTCGACGGGATCAGCGACGAGTATCTGGAGGCCATCTATGCCGCCAGCACCTGCCTGATCGCGGCCAGCGAGGGGGAAGGGTTCGGCCTGCCGCTGATCGAGGCGGCGCAGCATGGCCTGCCCATTCTGGCGCGCGACCTGACGGTGTTCAGGGAAGTGGCGGGCGATCAGGCGATCTATTTTTCCGGGCGAGCGGCGGCGGATCTCGCGGATGCCATCGAGGACTGGCTGGCGCGGGCCCGGCGGGGCGAGATCCCCGATCCGGCGCGCATTCCCTGGATCACCTGGGAGGATGCCGCCAACATGATCGGCCGGCATCTCGGCCTGTGACGGCTTTCCGAGCGGGCCGGGCGCGGGAGGATGGGGCAACCGGGTCGCCGCCGCGCCGCACCGCACGATCGTATTGCCGGATGGGGGGGAAACTGGTGCTGTCAGAGGGAATTGAACCCTCGACCTCCTCATTACCAATGAGGTGCTCTACCCCTGAGCTATGACAGCGCCGCGTTGCGGGGCGGTATATCGAAAGGTGCCGCCTGGCGCAAGCGCGCCACTTGACGGCATCCCTGCAATTCCGCTTTGTCCTGCCATGAACGGCAGGACAAAAGACAGGCGCACCGAAACCGAGGCCGCCGCGGCGGCCCGCAGGGCGCGCGAGGCGGAGGCGCTGCGCGCCAATCTCGCACGGCGCAAGCAGCAGGCGCGCGCCCGCGCCGCGCCCGCGCCAGCGCCACGCGGACCGGCGGGAGACGCGCCATGCCGGTGATGCCGGATCACTGGATTCGCGCGCAGGCGGCCGCGCACGGGATGATCGAGCCCTTCGTCGAGACCCAGAAGCGCGACGGGGTGATTTCCTATGGCCTGTCGTCCTATGGCTATGACGCCAGGGTCGCCGACGATTTCAAGATTTTCACCAATGTGGATTCGGCCGTCGTCGATCCGAAGGATTTTTCATCCGACAGTTTCGTCGACCGCAAGGGGAAGGTCTGCATCATTCCGCCGAACTCCTTCGCGCTGGCGCACACGGTCGAGTATTTTCGCATCCCGCGCGACGTGCTGGTGATCTGCCTCGGGAAATCGACCTATGCGCGCTGCGGGATCATCGTGAATGTCACCCCGCTCGAACCCGAATGGGAGGGCCAGGTGACGATCGAGATTTCCAACACGACCCCCCTGCCCGCCAAGATCTACGCCAATGAGGGGATCTGCCAGTTCCTGTTTCTCCAGGGCGCGGCGCCGCCCGAGATCAGCTATGCCGACAAGGCCGGCAAATACATGCGCCAGCGCGGCGTTTCACTTCCCAGACTGTGAGGCTTCATGGATAGAATCCGCATCCGCGGCGGCCGCCCGCTGGAGGGCGTCATCGACATTTCCGGCGCCAAGAACTCGGCGCTGAAGGTCATGGTCGCCGGTCTGCTGACCGATGAGCGGCTGGAGCTTGAGAACGTGCCGGCGCTCGCCGACGTCGCGACCATGGCGCAGCTGCTGGCGCAGCATGGCATCGCCGTCGAGGAGACCGGGGCCAAGCGGCTTTCGGTGGGCGGCGCCATCACCAATACCGAGGCGCCCTATGACATCGTGCGCAAGATGCGCGCCTCGATCCTGGTGCTGGGCCCGCTGCTGGCGCGCACCGGCGAGGCGCGCGTGTCGCTGCCCGGCGGCTGCGCGATCGGCACCCGCCCGGTCGACCTGCACCTCAAGGGGCTGGAGGCGATGGGCGCCGAGATCACCCTCGATGGCGGCTATATCAACGCCCGCGCGCCGAAGGGGCTGCATGGCGCGACCATCACCTTTCCCTTCGTGTCGGTCGGCGCGACCGAGCAGCTGCTGCTCACCGCGACCCTGGCCGCGGGCGAGACCGTGCTGGTGAATGCCGCGCGCGAGCCGGAGATCGGCGATCTCGCCGAATGCCTGAACAAGATGGGCGCCGCGATCAGCGGCATCGGCTCGGACCGGCTGACCATTCGCGGGGTGAAGGCGCTGCACGGCGCGCGGCACACGATCCTGCCGGACCGGATCGAGGCGGGCACCTATGCCTGCGCCGCCGCGATCACCGGCGGCGGCGTGCTGCTGCGCGGCGCGCGGCTGCACGATCTCGGCGCGCTGGCCGCAACCCTCGGCGAGGCCGGCGTGGACGTGACGGCGCAGGCGGAGGGGGTCGCGATCAGCCGGCGCAACGGGCTGCATGGCACCGATGCGATGACCGAGCCCTTCCCCGGTTTCGTGACCGACATGCAGGCGCAGTTCATGACGCTGATGGCGGTGGCCGAGGGCGCCTCGATGATCACCGAGACGATCTTCGAGAACCGCTTCATGCACGTGCCCGAACTCAACCGCATGGGCGCGCGCATCAACGTGCATGGCTCGTCGGCGATCGTGCGCGGCGTGCCGGCGCTGTCCGGCGCGCCGGTGATGGCGACCGACCTGCGCGCCTCGTTCTCGCTGGTGCTCGCCGGCCTCGCCGCGAAGGGCGAGACCATCGTCAACCGCGTCTATCACCTCGACCGGGGTTATGAGGCGGTCGAGCGGAAGCTCGCCGCCTGCGGCGCCGAGATCGAGCGGCTCAGGGACTGAGCGGCGCGCTCGGCGTCGATCATGTAGTCGCGGGTGAGCGGGGCCGCATCCTGCCGCCGGGCGAGCTGGATCTGGAAGACCATGTGGTCCTGCACCTCGAAGGCGAGCTGGGAGCCGGCGAGGTAGAATTCGAACATGCGGCAGAAGCGCTCGTCGTAGAGCGAGGCGATGGCGTCGCGGTTGGCGGCGAAGCGCTTGCGCCAGTGGGCGAGCGTCTTCGCGTAATGCAGCCGCAGGATCTCGATGTCGGTGCTGCGCAGGCCGGAGCGTTCGAGCGGGGCGAACACCTCGGAGAGCGAGGGCGAGTAGCCGCCGGGAAAGATGTATTTCGCAAGCCACGGGCTGGTGACATCCGGTCCGTCGAACCGGCCGATGGCGTGCAGCAGGGCCACGCCATCCGGTTTCAGGCAGCGCTCGATCGTGGCGAAGAAACCGGGGTAATTGGGCTGGCCGACATGCTCGAACATGCCGACCGAGACGATGCGGTCGAAGCGGCGGGTCATGGCGCGGTAATCCATCAGCTCGAAGCTGACGCGATCGGCCAGCCCCTCGGCCGCGGCGCGGCTTCGGGCTTCGGCGAGTTGCTCCTCGGAGAGGGTGATGCCGGTGACGTTCGCGCCGTAGTCGCGCGCCAGCGTCAGCGCCATGCCGCCCCAGCCGCAGCCGATGTCGAGCACGTCGAGACCGGGGCGGTCGAGCAGCAGCTTGGAGGCGATATGCCGCTTCTTCGCCGCCTGCGCCTCGTCGATCGTCTCGTCGCCGCGGGGGAAATAGCCGCAGGAATATTGCCGGTCGCGATCGAGGAACAGGGCGTAGAGGCGGCCGTTCAAATCATAGTGATGGGCGACGTTGCGCTTCGCGCGGCGGGCGTTGTTGAGCTGCGCCAGCGGCCGCAGCAGGCGGCCCACCGCCCGGCGCGCGCGCAGGACCGGAACCCGCCCCTCGATGTCCTGCACGCTCGACAGCAGCACATGCAGGACGTCGTAGATCGTGCAATCGACCGGCTCGATCGCGCCCTCCATGTATCCCTCGCCGAGCGCCATGGCCGGATCGGTCGCCAGCCGGCGGATCGCCGCAGCGTCGCGAATCGCGATCGTCGCCGTGCGGCCGGGGCGGCCGGCATAGTGGGATGTCGTTCCATCGGGCCAGACCACGCCGAGATCGCCGCAGGCGACCAGGCGTTTCAACAGGTTGTCCAGTAACTTCCGCATGACAAATCTCCGCCGGCTGAAGAACCCGGAAAGGATTTGGTAACGGAGACTGTCGCGTAAAAGAGGGAAACGGCAGAAACACTACCGTGCTTCGCCGGGCATGAAAAAACGGCGCCGATCCTGGGACCGGCGCCGTCTGTCAGCTCTGGAAGCGCGAGGCTCGGCTCAGGCGGTCTGTTCCGGGGCCTCGGCGTCTTCCTCGCCGGTCTCGAGTTCGTATTCGCTTTCCTCGCGCATGATCGACTCGCCGCGCGCCTGTTTCTCGGCCTCTTCGGGCGAGCGGGCGACGTTGACGACGACATCGATCACGACTTCGGGATGCAGGGCCACGCGGACGGTGGCGAGACCCAGCGCCTTGATCGGGTTGACCAGCAGCACCTGGCTGCGGGCGATGCCGAGGCTCGCCTCGCCGCAGGCATCGGCGATGTCGCGCGAGGTGACCGAGCCGTAGAGCGAGCCGGCGTCGCTCGCCTGGCGGATCAGCGTCACGGTCAGGCCGCTGACGCGCTCGGCGATGCGCTCGGCCTCTTCGCGGCGCTTGAGGTTCTGGGCCTCGAGATGGGCGCGCTCGCGGTCGAAACGCTCGCGGTTCTGCTTGGTGGCGCGCACGGCCTTGGCCTGCGGCAGCAGGAAGTTGCGGGCGTAGCCCGGCTTCACCTTCACCACATCGCCCATCTGCCCGAGATGCTCGACGCGCTGGAGCAGGATCAGTTCGACTTGTGCCATGATTCTAGCTCCTCAATCGACCACGTAGGGGAGCAGGGCGAGGAAGCGGGCGCGCTTGATGGCGCGCGCGAGTTCGCGCTGCTTCTTGGCCGAGACGGCGGTGATGCGGCTCGGCACGATCTTGCCGCGCTCGGAGAGGAAGCGCGAGAGCAGCCGGACGTCCTTGTAGTCGATCTTCGGCGCGTTGGGGCCGGAGAACGGGCAGGCCTTGCGGCGGCGGTAGAACGGGCGGCGCGCGCCGACCGCGGCGCGACGGGCGGCCGGGGTGTTGACCGGCGCGGTCTCGATGCTGTCGGACATGGCTCAGTTCTCCTCGGTCTGGTCGTCGTCGCGATCGGTGCGGAATTCGTCGCGGGCGCGATATTCCTCGCGGTCGTCCGGGCCGCGGCGGCGGCCGGAATCGAAGCGGCCGGCCGGCTTCGGCCCGCGGAACCCGCGCTCGCGGTCGCGGTCGTCGCCGCGGCGGGCGAGCGGCGCGGACGGCGCCTCGTCGATCTCCTCGACGCGGATGGTCATGAAGCGCAGGACGTCTTCGTTGAGGCCGAGCTGGCGCTCCATCTCGCTGATCGTCGCCGGTTCGGCGTCGAGCCCGAACAGGACGTAATGGCCCTTGCGGTTCTTCTTGATCCGGTAGGCGAGATTGCGCAGGCCCCAGTATTCGCGCTTCTTCACCGCGCCGTTTTCGCTCTCGACCTGGGCGGCCACGGCGTCGGCGATGGTGTCGACCTGCTGTTGGGTGATTTCGCTGCGCGCAATGAGCACGCATTCATAAAGCGGCATCTGTCCCCCTGTGGTTGATGTCAGCCCCGGCGCCGGTGGGCGCCAATTTCCCCCATGGAAACGGGCATAGCCGGGCGAAATGCCATTCGCCCGGCAGGGTGCGAGGGGAATTGCACAATCCCGGCCGGATGGCAAGCGGCGGGGTCAGAGCGGGCGGGGATTGGCGATGTCGTAGAGTGCGAGGTCGCGGCCGAGCACGCCGATCTCGCGCAGCGCCGCGCGCCAGACCTGCATGTGCGCGGAGGCGGCATGGGCATCGAGCGCCGCCTGGTCGGCCCAGCGCTCGCTGACGCGGATCAGGCCGGGTTCGAGCACGTCTTCGGCAAAGGCATATTCGATGCAGCCGGCCTCCGCCCGCGTCGCGCCGATCATCGCCGCCATCGGCGCGCGCGCCTCAGCCATCCGCTCCGCCGGCAGCCTGATCGTTCCCATGATGCACAGCATGTTCGCTCTCCCTTCGGGGTCAGTCGTTGTCGTTGTCGTCGGCGAAGGCCATCAGCTCGGCGCCGTCCTCGACGAGGTCGCCCACGGCGCAATGGGTGGCGGCGATCACGCCGTCGCGCGGGGCGGTGATGCG
Organism: Acidocella sp. C78; assembly: GCF_907164655.1. Classification (NCBI taxonomy): domain Bacteria; kingdom Pseudomonadati; phylum Pseudomonadota; class Alphaproteobacteria; order Acetobacterales; family Acidocellaceae; genus Acidocella; species Acidocella sp. C78. Next base: position 2,515 of record NZ_CAJQZK010000102.1, on the reverse strand, counting down.
GAACTGCACCTTCATCGCCTCGACCACCGCGAGCAGGTCGCCCGCCTTGACCCTGTCGCCGGCGGCGACGGCCAGCTCGATCAGCTTGCCGGGCATGACGCTGCGCACCAGCGCGTCGGCGCCGGCGCCCTCGCCCATCGCCTCATGCGGGTCGACCGGGGTCAGCGCGTGGCGGAGCCCGCCGGCGAAGACGACGATCCGCCCGCCCTGCCAGGCGGCGCTCAGGCGCGTCGCCTCGCCCTCCAGCTCGACCAGCAGCGCCGCATCCGCGCCCGAATCGACGCGGACCGCGACCGCCCGGCCGCCGGTTTCGAGGCGGAAGCGGCCGTCATCCAGCGGGTGCAGGCGGAGGTGGTGGGTGGTGCCGTCCTCATCGAAGGTCACGTCCTGAAAGCGCGCGCCGTTCAGCCGCCAGGCCGTGCGGGTGGCCCAGGGCGACCATGGATCGGCCGGGTCGGGCATGGGCGGCGGCGCGGCGAGCCAGCGATGCGCCGCCGCCGCCAGCACGGCGAGCGGGGCGGTGGAGCGCGCCGGCAGCAGCGCCGCCTCGTGCCGGGCGATGAAGCCGGTATCGAGCGCGGCGGCGCGGAAATCGGGATGGGTGACGATGCGGCGCAGCAGGTCGAGATTGGTCTGCACCCCGTCGATCTCGCAGGAGGCGAGCGCCCGCGCCATGTGCCGCAGCGCGCCGTCACGGTCCTCGTCCCAGGTGACGAGCTTGGCGATCATCGGGTCGTAATGCACCGATACCGCATCGCCCGCGCGCACGCCGGAGTCGACGCGGACGTTCGGGCTTTCCTCCGGCAGGCGCAGCCGCGCCAGCGTGCCGGTCGAGGGCGCGAAATCGCGCGCCGGGTCCTCGGCGTAGAGCCGCACCTCGACGGCATGGCCGCGCCGGCCGATCCGCTCCTGCGAGAGTGGCAGCGCCTCGCCGGCAGCGATGCGGAACTGCCATTCGACGAGGTCGATCCCGGTGATCATCTCCGTCACCGGGTGCTCGACCTGCAGGCGGGTGTTCATTTCCATGAAGTGGAACGCGCCATCCTCGGCGATGAACTCGACCGTGCCGGCGCCTTCATAGCCGATCGCCCGCGCGGCGTCGCAGGCGGCGCGCCCCATCGCCGCGCGCATCGCCTCGTCGATCAGCGGCGCCGGCGCTTCCTCGACGATTTTCTGGTGCCGGCGCTGGATCGAGCAGTCGCGCTCGTGCAGGGAGACGACGTTGCCGTTTCTGTCGGCGAAGATCTGGATTTCGATATGGCGGGGCCTGGTCAGGTATTTCTCGACCAGCACCCGGTCGTCGCCGAAGGCGGCGCGCGCCTCGCCGCGCGCACGGTCGAGCTCGGCGGCGAAATCGGCCGCCGCGCGAACCACGCGCATCCCCTTGCCGCCACCGCCGGCCGAGGCCTTGATCAGCACCGGATAGCCGATTTCCGCCGCCGCCCGCGCCAGCACCGCGGGGTCCTGGTCGGTGCCGTGATAGCCGGGGACCAGCGTCACGCCGGCCTGCTGCATCAGCGCCTTCGCCGCCGCTTTCGAGCCCATCGCGCGGATCGCTGCCGCCGGCGGGCCGACGAAGACGAGGCCCGCCGCGGCGCAGGCTTGCGCGAAATCGGCGTTCTCGCTGAGAAACCCGTAGCCCGGATGGATGGCCTCGGCGCCGGTGCGGCGCGCCGCATCGATGATCCGCTCGATCGCGAGATAGCTCTCCGCCGCCGCCGGAGGCCCGATCCTGATCGCGTGGTCGGCCAGGGCGACATGCGCGGCCCCGGCATCGGCATCCGAGAACACCGCGATGCTGCGCAGGCCCATCCGCCGCGCCGTGCGGATCACCCGGCAGGCGATCTCGCCGCGATTGGCGATCAGGACCGACCCGAACACGGCTCAGCCCTCCCGCCAGGATGGCGCGCGTTTTTCGAGGAAGGCGGTCAGGCCTTCCCGCGCCTCGGCGCTGGCGCGGCGATCGGCGATGCGGCGCGCGGTCATCGCCACCAGATCGTCGTCGATCACGCGATGGGCGACATCGGCCACCAGCGCCTTCGCATCCGCCTGCGCCTCGGGCCCGCCCTGGGCGAGGGTCGCGATCATCGCATCCCGCGCCGCCGCCAGCCCGTCGCGCGGGGCCACGACATGCGCGAGGCCGATGCGCGCGGCCTCGGGCGCGGGGATCACCTCGGCCGTGCAAAAATAGCGCCGCGCCTGGTGCGGCCCGATCGCGGCGACGACATAGGGGCTGATCACCGCCGGGATCAGACCGAGCCGGACCTCGGAGAAGCAGAACCGCGCATCCTCCGCGGCGATCACGATGTCGCAGCAGGCCGCAAGCCCGGCGCCGCCGCCGAAGGCAGCGCCCTGCACCAGCCCGATGACCGGGCGCGGCAGGTCGTTCAGCGTTCGCATCAGCCGGCCCAGACCCATCGCGTCCGCCCGGTTCTGTTCGGTGGTGTAGGCGGCGCTGCGGCGCATCCAGTTGAGATCGGCGCCGGCGGAAAAGCTCTTCCCCCGCCCCTCCAGC
>NZ_CAJQZK010000101.1:0-9838 GCF_907164655.1 Acidocella sp. C78 | reverse complement strand
CCAGCGCCCCGGCAAGGTGTCGCCGCCGGCGGGCGAGCCGCTCGCCGATCTCCGCGCCAACCCGCATCCGGCACTCCACCCCGTCCTCGACGGCGACGATGCGGCACTCCCGCACATCCTCCGCGCGGTCGACGATCCCTTCCGACAGGGCTGAACCCGATCGCGAAATCCTCAAGATCGCGCGGCGTCGCCATCATCACGGCATAGCCGGCCCGGTCGTAGCTCAGCGCCACGGCCGTCTCCTCCGGCACCAGCCTGGTGCCGGCGACGACGTCGCCATGATGGAACGCCGTCGCCGCCACCCGCACGACAGGGGCGGGCAGAGCCGTCATTCCGCCGGCACGGCCTCGATCTGCCGCGTCCGACGGCCGAGATCGGCGTAGTCCTGCTGCGTCGCCGTCGGCCCGTTCGAGGGCGAGACCTGCACCGCCGTCACCTTGTATTCGGGGCAGTTGGTCGCCCAGTCCGAATAGTCGGTGGTGACGACATTGGCCATCGTCATCGGGTGATGGAAGGTGGTGTAGACCACCCCCGGCGCGACCCGGTCGGTCACCTTCGCCCGCAGCGAGGTTTCGCCGGCCCGGCTCGCGAGCTTCACCCACGCGCCGTCATTGATCCCGCGCTGCTCGGCATCGTGCGGATGGATCTCCAGCAGATCCTCCTCATGCCAGGCGGTATTCGCCGTGCGTCGCGTCTGCGCGCCGACATTGTATTGCGACAGGATGCGCCCGGTGGTCAGCAGCAGCGGGAAGCGCGGCCCGGTCTTCTCGTCGGTCGCGACGTATTCCGTCACGAAGAACCGCCCCTGACCGCGGACGAACCCGCCCACATGCATCACCGGCGTGCCCTCCGGCGCCGTCTCGTTGCACGGCCACTGCACCGAGCCCTCCCGCTCCAGCAGGTCGAACGACACGCCCGCGAAGCTCGGCGTCAGCCGCGCGATCTCGTCCATGATCTCCGAGGGATGCGCGTAGTTCATGTTGTAGCCCAGCGCCCGGGCGATGAGCTGGGTGATCTCCCAGTCCTCATAGCCGTTCTTCGGCGTCATCACCTTGCGCACGAGCTGGATGCGCCGCTCGGCATTGGTGAAGGTGCCGTTCTTCTCCAGGAAGGTCGAGCCCGGCAGGAACACATGGGCGAACTGCGCGGTCTCGTTGAGGAACAGATCCTGCACGACGACGCATTCCATCGCCGCGAGCCCGGCGGTGACATGCTTGATGTCCGGGTCGGACTGCGCGATGTCCTCGCCCTGGATGTAGAGCCCCTTGAACGTGCCATCCACCGCGGCATCGAGCATGTTCGGAATCCGCAGCCCCGGCTCGGCGTCGAGCGAAACGCCCCAATCCACCTCGAAAGCCTGCCTGACCCCCGGCGTCGAAACATGCCGGTAGCCGCTGAACTCGTGCGGGAAACTGCCCATGTCGCAGCTGCCCTGCACGTTGTTCTGCCCGCGCAGCGGGTTCACGCCAACGCCGACGCGGCCGATATTGCCGGTCGCCATCGCGAGATTGGCGAGCGCCATCACCGCCGTCGTGCCCTGGCTGTGCTCGGTCACGCCCAGCCCGTAATAGATCGCGGCGTTCCCGCCGGTGGCGTAGAGCCGCGCCGCCGCCCGCACCAGCTGCGGGTCGACGCCCGTGGTCGCCGCCAGCGCCTCCGGGCTGTTGCGCTCGGCGGCGGCGAACTCGGCCCAGTGGGTGAAGGCGTCGAGATCGCAGCGCTCGCGCACGAAGGCCTCGTCGAAGAGGTTCTCGGTGACGATCACATGGGCGAGGGCGGTCAGCATCGCGACATTGGTGCCCGGCCGCAGCGGCAGATGATGCGCCGCCTCGACATGCGGGGTGCGCACGAGGTCGATCCGCCGCGGATCGATCACGATCAGCTTCGCCCCCTCGCGCAGCCGCTTCTTCATCCGCGAGCCGAACACCGGGTGGCCGTCGGTCGGGTTGGCGCCGATCAGCAGGATCACGTCGGCCTGCTCGACGCTGTCGAAATCCTGCGTCCCCGCCGAAGTGCCGAAGGTCTGCGACAGGCCGTAGCCGGTCGGCGAGTGGCACACCCGCGCGCAGGTATCGACATTATTGTTGCCGAACCCGGCGCGGACCAGCTTCTGCACCAGGAAGGTCTCCTCGTTGGTGCAGCGCGACGAGGTGATGCCGCCGACCGAGCCCTTGCCATAGGTCGCCTGGATTCGCTTGAACTCCGCGGCGACATGGCCGATCGCCTCGTCCCACGACACTTCCCGCCACGGATCGGAAATCTTGGCGCGGATCATCGGCCTGGTGATCCGGTCCTGGTGCGTCGCATAGCCCCAGGCGAAGCGCCCCTTCACGCAGGAATGGCCGTGATTCGCCTTGCCATCCTTGTAGGGCACCATGCGCACGAGTTCCTCGCCGCGCATCTCCGCCTTGAACGAGCAGCCCACGCCGCAATAGGCGCAGGTCGTCACCACCGAATGCTCCGGCTGGCCGATCTCGACCACCGATTTTTCCATCAGCGTCGCGGTCGGGCAGGCCTGCACGCAGGCGCCGCAGGACACGCACTCGGACTCGAAGAAGCTCTCCTCCATCCCCGGCGACACCTTGGACTCGAAGCCCCGCCCGGCGATGGTCAGCGCGAAGGTGCCCTGCACCTCCTCGCAGGCCCGCACGCAGCGCGAGCAGACGATGCACTTGGCCGGGTCGAACTGGAAATACGGGTTGGAGAGGTCCTTGACCGAGTCGAGATGGTTCTCGCCCTCATAGCCATAGCGCACCTCCCGCAGCCCGACCGCGCCGGCCATGTCCTGCAACTCGCAATTGCCATTGGCCGAGCAGGTCAGGCAGTCCAGCGGATGGTCGGAGATGTAAAGCTCCATCACCCCGCGGCGCAGCTTGCCGAGCCGCTCGTTCTGGGTATGGACCACCATGCCCTCGGCCACCGGCGTGGTGCAGGAGGCCGGCGTGCCCGCGCGCCCCTCGATCTCGACGAGGCAGAGCCGGCACGAGCCGAAACTGTCCAGCATGTCGGTGGCGCAGAGCTTGGGGATCTGCGTGCCGATCTCCATCGCCGCCCGCATGACCGACGTGCCTTCCGGCACGCTGACCCTCACCCCGTCGATCGTCAGGGTGACGAGGCTGGCGGCCTCGCTGGGCTTGGTGCCGTAATCGATTTCATGGACGAGACCCATGGTGGTTCTCCTTCACTCAGCCGCGGCAGGGAGTTTCGGCGCGCGAAACTCTTCCGGGAAATGGTTGATGGCGGACAGCACCGGATACGGCGTGAAGCCGCCCAGCGCGCAGAGCGAGCCGAACTTCATCGTCTCGCAGAGGTCGCGCACCAGCGCGAGATTCTTCTCCGGCTCGATCCCGGCGCGGATACGGTCGAACGTCTCCACCCCGCGCGTCGAGCCGATGCGGCAGGGCGTGCACTTGCCGCAGGATTCAAGGGCGCAGAACTCCATCGCGAAGCGCGCCATTTGCGCCATGTCGGCGGTGTCGTCGAACACCACGAGCCCGCCATGGCCGATCAGCCCGTCGCGCTTGGCGAACGCCTCGTAATCATAGGGCGTGTCGAACATCGAGGGCGGGAAATAGGCGCCGAGCGGCCCGCCCGCCTGCACCGCCTTCACCGGCCGGCCCGATGCGGTGCCGCCGCCAATCTCGTCCACCAGCTCGCCCAGCGTCACGCCGAAGGCGCATTCGAACAGCCCGCCCTGCTTCACATTGCCGGCGAGCTGCACCGGCATCGTCCCGCGCGAGCGGCCATAGCCCACCTCGGCGTAGCGCTTCGCCCCCTCGGCGAGGATGAACGGCACGCTGGCGAGGCTGATCGTGTTGTTGATGATGGTCGGCCGGCCGAACAGCCCCTCGATCGCCGGCAGCGGCGGCTTCGGCCGCACCTGCCCGCGCTTGCCCTCCAGGCTCTCCAGCAGCGAGGTCTCCTCGCCGCAGACATAGGCCCCGGCGCCGACCCGCACTTCGAGGTCGAAATCATGCGCGCTGCCGTTGATCCCGGAGCCGAGATAGCCGGCGCGCTCCGCGATCTCGATCGCCCGGCGCATCATCCGGATCGCCAGCGGATATTCCGAGCGGATATAGACATATCCCTTGGTCGCGCCCACCGCGACACCGGCGATCGTCATGCCCTCGATCAGCATGAACGGATCGGCTTCCATGATCAGCCGGTCGGCGAACGTGCCCGAATCGCCCTCATCGGCGTTGCAGACGATGTATTTCCGGTCCGCCTGCGCGCGCGCCACGGTCTCCCACTTGATCCCGGTCGGGAAGCCGGCGCCGCCGCGCCCGCGCAGCCCGCTCTCCTTCACCGCGGCGACAATCGCCGCGGGGCCCGCCGAAAGCGCGGCCTCCAGCCCCTTGTAGCCGCCATGATGGCGGTAATCCTCGAGCGACAGCGGATCGATGATCCCGGCCCGGCCGAAGGTGAAGCGCGTCTGCTTCGCCAGATAGGCGATCTCCTCGACATGGCCGACGCAACGCGCATGCGGCGCGCCGTCGAAGAACCGGGCCTCGAACAGCCCCGGCACGTCGGCGACGCCGATATTGCGATAGCCGATCCGCCCCGAGGCGGTGGCCACCTCCACCAGCGGCTCCATGAAGAACATCCCGCGCGAGCCGTTGCGCACGATCGTCACTGGAATGTTGCGCGCCCGCGCCTCAGCCTCGATCGCCGCGGCGACCCGGTTCGCCCCGACCGCCACGGCGGCCATGTCCTGCGGCACGAAAATCTTCATCACGCGGCCTCCGCGACCAGGGCTTCAAGCGTGGCGGCGTCGGCCCGTCCCACCGGCTCGTCGTCGAACAGCGCGCCCGGCGCCGTCGCGCACAGGCCGAGGCAATACACCGCCTCGACGGTGATCCGCCCGTCCGGCGTGGTGCCGCCCCAATCGAGCCCCAGCGCATCGAGCAGCCGCCGCGCATTCGCCTCCGACCCCATCGACTGGCAGGCCTCGGCCCGGCACAGTTTCAGCACGTGGCGGCCGGCCGGTTCGCGGCGGAAATCATGATAGAAGCTGATCACCCCATGCACCTCGGCGCGGGTGATGTTGAGCGCCTCGGCGATCAGCGGCTCCGCCGCGCGGGGCACATGGCCGAAACTCTCCTGCAGCGCGTGCAGGATGGGCAGCAGCGGGCCTTCCTCGCCGACATGATCCCGGATCACGGCGCGTGCCGCCTCGTCGTTCCATTGGGCTGGCGTCTGGTCCATTCCGACTATCCTGTTTCCTCGCTCGGCCAGGATGACCGAGACTCCTGCTTAGGTGATGCAGGTTAATGATTTGTCTATTATCCCCAAGTTTCCCCCGCTAAACAAGCCAAAGACCAGATTGTTTGATAGAAAACATCTATCAATCAGGTCTCAGCCGCCATGCCCCGCCAATGCTGCGGCCCGCGCTTCCGCCACCTCCACCAGCGCCGCCACCAGCGGCGAGACCGGCTCGCGGTTCGGCAGCACCAGCCCGACCGCGTGAACCTCCTCCGGCCCGACGATCGGGATCGCCCGCAGCCGCGGCGTCAGCCCGAAAATCTGCGCCAGCTTCTCCGGCAGCACGCAGGCCCAGCGCCCGGTCTGCACATGGCTGACCAGCACGACGATCGAGTTGCTCTCCAGCGTCGGCCGCAGCTCGGTTCCGGCATTGCGCAGCAGCCGGTCGAGAATCCGCCGGTTCTGCATGTCCGGCGTCAGCAGACACAGCGGGATCTGCCCCACCTCGGCCCAGCTCACCTGCTCGCGCCGCCCCAGCGGCGCATCCGCCGCCGTCAGCAGCCGGTAGCGCTCCTCATACAGCGGCACCACCCGGTTCTTGCCGACCGGCTCGTTGTCGATATAGGTCACCCCGGCATCCACCTCGAAATTCTCCAGCCGCCGCAGCACCTCGTTCGAGGTGCAGGACTGGATCGAGAATCTGACCGCCTCGTGCTGGCGCCGATAGGGTGTGGTGAGTTCCGTGATGGTGGCGAGCGCGGTCGGAATCGCAGCGATCCGCAGCAGCCCCGACAGGCCCAGCTTCAGCGCCCGGATATCGGCGCGCATCGCCTGCATGTCGCCGACGATCCGCCTTGCCCAGTCGAGCACCCGCTCGCCTTCCGGGGTAAACCCCTGAAACCGCGACGACCGCTCGACCAGCGGCATCCCCAGCGCCTCCTCCAGCGCGCGGATTCCCGCCGAGAAGGTGGGCTGGGTCACGCCGCAGCTCTCCGCGCCGCGGCCGAAATGCCGCTCGCGCGCCAGCGCCAGCAGGTATTCGAGCTTCTCGATCAAGCGCCCTCGGCCACCAGCACCAGCCGCCCGGTCACTTCGCCGGCCTTGAGCCGGTGGATCGCCGCGTCCGCCTCGCGCTGCGGCACCGTCTCGATCTGCAGCTTCGGCAGCGCCCCACCCTGGGCCAGATCCACCAGCTCCCGCAGGTCGCCCGGCGTGCCGACGAAACTGCCCTGCAGCGTCAGCGCCCGCATCGGCATGAAGGGCAGCGGGATGTTCAGCTCGCCGCCAAACAGCCCGACCATGATCAGCCTGCCGCCCTTGGCCAGCGCCGCATGCGCCGCCTTCGCCGTGCCCGAGCCGTTGACGAGGTCGATGATCGCCTCCGGCTGCCCGCCGCACGCCGCGATGATCGCCTTGTGCAGCGCCGGGTCGTTGCCGTCCACCACCGCGGTGGCCCCCGCCGCCAGCGCCGCGTCGCGCTTCGTCGCACTGGTATCGACGCTGACGATCGCGCGGTGCCCGAGCGCGCGCAGCACCGCGATCGCCGAAAGCCCGAGCCCGCCCGCGCCGATCAGCACCACCGGCGTCTCCGCCGGCAGCGGCATCACCTTGCGGATCGCGGCATAGACCGTGATGCCCGAACACGCATAGGTCGCCGCCAGCGCCGGGTCGAGATCGCCGGGGTCGACCAGGTGCCCTGCATGCGCCGCGATCACATGGGTCGCGTAGCCGCCATGCTGGTAAATGCCGAGCGAGCGCTGCTTCGCGCAGAGATTGTCCTCGCCCGCCTTGCACCGCGCGCATTCGCCGCAGCCGACCCAGGGATAGACGATCCGCACATCCCCCACCTTCACGCTGCTCGCCTCCGGCCCGAGCTTCACCACCCGGCCGACGATCTCATGCCCGAGTGCGAGCGGCAGCGTGATTCCCCGCTGCACGATCTCATAGCGCCCGGCGCTGCCGAGGTCGTAATACCCGTCCCAGAGATGCAGGTCGGAATGGCAGACGCCGCAATGCGTCACCTCCAGCAGAATCTCCCGCCCCGTCGGCTCGGGCATCGGCAGGTCGATTTCCTTCAGCGGCGCCCCGTTCTCGACAACGGCCCAGGCTTTCATCGTGGCGGACATTCCGGTCTCCCATTTTTCGATCCGCCGCGAGTATCGGGTCGATCGCCCGGTTCAGGCAAGCGGGGCGGGCCGGAAGGCGAGGGGGATCAGCCCTGCGCCGGCGCCGCTTCCTGCCGTGCCAGGATCACCCCGGCCAGATAGAGCGAGCCGCAGATCAGCACCCGTTTCGGCGTCCCGTCCGCGGCGAGCCGCCGCAGCGCCGTCTCCACATCCGGCCCCGCCGTCGCGACCCCGCCCGACGCCTCGATGATCGCCTCGACCGGCAGGGCCAGGTGCTGCCCCGGCTCGACCACCGCCTGCACCGATTCCGCCTGCGGCAGCAGGATGCGCAGGAACTCCGCCACGTCCTTGGCCTGCTTCATGCCGACGACGAGATGCGTCGGCCCCTCCCAGCCGGCCAGAACCTCGGCCAGCGCCTGCGCCCCGCCCGGATTATGCGCGCCATCGAGCCAGAGTTCCGAACCCGCCGGCAGCTCGCCCGCCAAAGGCGGCCCAAGGCGCTGCAACCGCGCCGGCCATTCCGCCGCCGCCATGCCGCGCGCGAAGGCGTCCTCGCCAAACCCGAATCCGCCGGCGCGCAGGGCGGCGATGGCGATGCCGGCATTGTCGAACTGGTGCGCGCCGGGCAGGGCAGGAGCCGGCAGCTCCAGCCGCCCGCCGTCATCCTCATATACGGCACCCGCGCCCTGCTGCATGATCCGCCACTGCCGCCCGCGCACCGCGAGCGGCACCCCGGCGGCCTTCGCCCTGCCATCCAGCACGGCCAGCACCTCCGGCGTCTGGAAACCGGTCACGGCCCGGCTGCCCCGCTTCATGATCCCGGCCTTCTCGGCGGCGATCACGGTTTCGGTGTCGCCCAGGAACTCGCGATGATCGAGCGAGATCGCGGTGATCGCGGCGGCGGCGGGCGGCGGAATCACGTTGGTCGCATCGAACGTGCCGCCGAGCCCCACCTCGACGATCGCGATCTCCGCCGGCCTTGATGCGAACAGCACGAAGGCGGCGGCGGTGATCGCCTCGAACACGGTGATGGGTGCTGCGTCGTTCACCCGCTCCACCTCATCGAGCGCCGCGTCCAGCTCGTCGTCGCTCACCAGCGCGCCGGCAAGCCGGATGCGCTCGTTGAACCGCACGAGATGCGGCGAGGTATAGACATGCGCGCGCAGCCCCGCCGCCTCGGCCATGCCGCGCAGAAACGCGCAGACGCTGCCCTTGCCGTTGGTCCCGGCGACATGGATCGTCGGCGGCAGCCGCCGCTCCGGATGGCCGAGCGCCTCCAGCAGCCGTTCCAGCCGCTCCAGCCGCAGGTCGATCAGCCGCGGATAGAGCCCGTGCAACCGCTCGATCCGCGCATCGATCCGGCCCGGCGCCGGCGTCTCCCCGCTCACGCCGCCCCGCTCACGCCGCCTCGGCCTCCGGCCGCCCCACCTTCAGCAGGCCGAGCAGCCGCCCGAGTGTGGCCGCCATCTCGCCGCGCGCCAGCACCATGTCGACCATGCCGTGTTCGAGCAGGTATTCGGCGCGCTGGAAGCCTTCCGGCAGCTTCTCGCGGATCGTCTCCTCGATCACCCGCGCCCCGGCGAAGCCGATCAGCGCGCCCGGCTCGGCGATCTGGATATCGCCCAGCATCGCGAAGGAGGCGGTCACCCCGCCGGTGGTCGGATCGGTCAGCACCACGATATAAGGCAGCCCCGCCTCGCGGACCATCTGCACCGCGATGGTGCTGCGCGGCATCTGCATCAGGCTCACCGGCCCTTCCTGCATCCGCGCCCCGCCCGAGGCGGTGAACACGATCAGCGCCGCCTTCTGCAACACCGCGAGCCGGGCGGCGGCGACCAGCGCCTCGCCCATCGCCGCCCCCATCGAGCCGCCCATGAAGCGGAAATCCATCGCCGCGATCACCGCGCGATGCCCGCCCACGGTGCCATGCGCCACCAGCACGGCATCCTCCATCCCGGTCTTCCTGCGCGCATCGGCGAGCCGTCGGGATATTTCTTGCGGTCCTGGAATTTCAGCGGATCGGCCGGCACCTTCGGCAGGTCGATCCGCTGGAACGTGCCGCCATCGAAGGTCCAGCCCAGCCGCTCGGCCGCCGTCGCCCGCATGTGGTGGCCGCAATGCGGGCAGACCTTGAGATTGGTCTCCAGTTCGCGGTGAAAGATCATCTGCTGGCAGGCGGAGCACTGATGCCAGAGATTGTCCGGCGCCTCCTTGCGCCCGAGCAGGGTGCGGATGCGCGGGCGGACGAATTCGGAAAGCCAGTTCATGCCGGGCCGGTCAGAAAATGCTGTTGATCAGGTCGTCGCCGAGGCCGAACCCGGCCCCCATCGCGATCGCCCGGCCGAAGCCCGAATTCAGGAACCCGCCGAGCAGCCCGCCGCCCTGCTGCTGCGGATAGCCCTGCTGCGGGTAGCCCTGCGGCGGATACGCCTGCTGGGGATATTGCGGCGGCGGCGGCTGGTAAGCCGGCTGCGTCATCGGCTGGGTCTGCGGCACCGAGGCGGCTTGCG
>NZ_CAJQZK010000100.1:0-27932 GCF_907164655.1 Acidocella sp. C78 | reverse complement strand
CGAGGGCGATCATCCCGACTGGGATATCGGCTGGTTCGATGGCGCGACCGCCGCCGTTTCGCTCGATCAGGCCGGACTCTTGGCCCATGGGCTGCGGCCGCCGGTGACGCTCACCGCGACCGGCCGCTCAATGCTGCCGTCGGACGGTGCCTATGTGCCCACCGGCTTCACTCTCGCGGGCGTGTTCGTGATGAGGAAGTCATCCACGCTCCCGCCGCCGAAGACGTGGAACGATCTCGCCACGCCGCCCTATCGCGGCGTTGTCGGCATGAACGACCCCGCGATTTCCGGCCCGACCTACCCGGCACTGGCCGGCATGCTCAAGACCGCCGGTGGCTGGCCGCAGGGCAAGAGTTTCGTCACCGCGCTGAAGGCCAACGGGTTGCAGGTCTTCGCCAAGAACGATGCCACGTTGGCCGCCCTGCGCAGCGGCACGATCAAGCTGGCGATCGTGCAATCCTCCGCCGCCGTGAACGCGGCCCGCAACAGCGATCACGATCTCACCGTCATCTATCCGCGCCCCGCCTACGTGCTTCCGAACGTCATCGTGCTGCCGAAAGGTTTGCACGGCCGGGCGCTGCGCGAGGCGAAGGCCTTCATCGCCTTTGCCGAAAGCCCCGCCGGTCAGGCCATCCGCAAACGCGAAGGCGAGGGCGACAGCTATTACTGGCCGGTCACCGCGCAATCCGCGCCCCGCCGCGCCTTGCCGCCGCTGACGACGCTCGATCTCGCGACGCTCGACGCGGCAAGCTGGGGCGCACGGGAGAAGGACGTGCTGGCCTGGTTCGCCCACGCGGTCGACGGGGCGGGGTCTTGATCGCGCAGCGCAGACCCGTTTGCCGATGAGGTCCGGCGCGGCCGGCCTGCGGGCCGCGATCATCGCTGTGCCGATCGCGACCTTCTTTGTCTACCCGCTGGTTCGCCTGCTGGTCATGCCGTTTCTTTCCGGTCACGGCGCGGCCGGCGACTGGCCGGCCTTCGTCGTCTCCCTGCTGCTCTCGGTCGGCACGGCGATCATCGCTGCACCGCTCGGCGCGCTTTTCGCCCTCTTTACCACGACGGCGGAGGGCCCGGTCGCCCGCGCCGCCACGCTGACGCTCTGGGGCCTGTTCCTGACGCCGAGTTACATGCTGACGACCGGCTGGATGATCATTTTCAGCAACCACGCCTTGCGCGCCACGCTTGCCGGGCAGGCCTTCTTCGGCGTCGGCGGCCTGATGATGCTCTATGTCGTCAAGGCGCTGCCGTTTTCCGCCCTGGTCGCGCGGGCCACTCTCGCCGCCGCCGATTCGGCGCCGGCCGAGGCCGCCGCCATCCACGGCGTTCCCTTCATCCCGCGCGTGCGGATCGGCCTGCGTTTGCTCGCGCCGGCGATGGCGGTCGGCTTCGCCATCGCGGTGATCGAAACCATGCAGGAATTTGGCATCCCGGCGACGCTCGGCGTCACCAGCCATGTGCCGATCCTGACCTACGCGATCTACCAGCACCTCGCCGAAACCCCGACCGACTTTGCCGGCGCCTCGATCCTGTGCTGGCGCCTGATCGCCGTTGCGGCGGTGTTCGGCGGCATCGCCATGGCCTGCCGGCGGCAGGGGGCGGCGATCCAGAACGGCCGCATGCGGCCGCCCGCGCGGCAGCGCCCGGCGTGGCGGCGGGAACTCGTATTCGCCGCGCTGACATGCGTGTTTGCCCTGGTCGGGATCGTCATTCCGGTCGTGGCATTGTTCGCGCGCGCGCTCCAGCCGCTGCCCGTTCCCATGCCGCATCCCGGCGCGGTGCTGCGCTCGCTCGGCTTCGGCATGGTCGGCGCGACGATGTCGCTCGGCGTCGCCGTGCTGATCCTGCGCCTGCGCGCCTCCCGCGCCCGCCGCATCACGGCGGTGCTCGACGTCGCTCTGGTCGCGAACATGGCGGTGCCCGGCCTCGTGCTCGGCGCCAGCTACATCGTCGCCTTCAACAACGACCTGCTCCCGCTCTATGGCAGTCGGCTTCTGCTGCTGATCGGCTACACCGCGGGCATGGCCCCGCTCGCCCTGCGCATGATGCAGGGCGCGCTGGACGATCTCGATCCCAATCTCGTGGCAGCGGCGCGGCTGCACGGCCTGCCGCGCCTGACGCGGCTGGTGGATATCGAGGGCATGCTGCTGATCCGGCCCTTCACCTATGCTTATCTGCTTGTCGCCGCCGCGATCATGTTCGAACTGCCGGTCTCCGAACTGCTCTATCCGCCGGGGGCCACGCCGCTTGGCGTCGCCATCGTCACGCTCGACCAGATGAGCGACTACGCCGCCTCGGCGCGGCTCGCCCTGTTCGGCCTCGGCGCGATGGCCGGGCTCGCGCTTCTGCTCGCGGCCGGCGTTGCCCTGCTCGCCGCGCCGCGGCGCCTGCGCCCGGCATGAGCGCAGCACTCGCCATCGACGGCGTCGCCGTGCAGCGCGGCGGCCGCCTGGTCGTCGAGGATGCGGCGCTGAGCCTGTCCCCCGGCGAATGCGTCGTGCTGGCCGGCGAGTCCGGATCGGGCAAGACCAGCCTGCTGCGGGTGATCGGCGGGCTCGACCGGCCGGCGCGCGGCGCGATCCGCATCGGCGATGTCCTGGTCGACGATGCCGCCGCCACCTTCGTCCGTCCCGAGGCGCGCGGCCTTGGCATGGTGTTCCAGGATTTCGCGCTCTGGCCGCATCTGTCCGTTCTCGAAAACGTGGCGGTGGTGATCCGCGACCGTGCCGGGCGGGAGCGCAAGGCGCTGGCCCTTCTCGACCAGTTCGGCGTCGCCGCCTGCGCGGGACGCCTGCCGGCCACCCTGTCGGGCGGGCAGCAGCAGCGCGTCGGCCTTGCCCGTGCCCTGGCCGCAGCACCTCGCCTGCTGATGCTCGACGAGCCGTTCTCCAGTCTCGATGTCGAGACCAGGGAAACCCTGCGCACCGAGCTTCGCGCGCTGATCGTCGAAACCGGACTGGCCGCGCTCTGCATCTCGCACGATCCGGCGGATATCGCGCGCCTCGCGGACCGCGTCGCCATTCTTGAAGATCGCCGCCTGACCGCCTGCGCCACGCCGGATGCCATGTTCGCCCGGCCGGCGACCCCCTATGCGGCGCGCCTCGCCGGGCTGTGCGGCGGAGTTCTGGTGCCGGTGCGCGCGGCGGGGGACGACGCCGCCATTGTCTTCGGTGGTACGCCGCTCGGCATTCCCGGCGGCGCCTCCCGCCTCGCCGGTGCGGCCCAGGCGCTGCTGTTCTGGCCGCGCGGTGCGATGTCCCTCGCCGCAGAGGGCATGCCGGCTACCTGCATCGGCGCGCATTTCGAGGCCGGACACTGGCAGGCGTTGTTGCGGATCGACGGCCTCGCCGCCCTGCATGTCGCGGCCGACCGGCTGCACCTGTTTCCGTTCAATCCGGCCGGGTAATGCCGCCCGGGTTATCAACTGTATCCGACACCATACCCGGCCGCGCAAGGAGGAGACGGATACTAAGCGGCCTCATCTTTCTGGCATTCGGAGGACTTATGATCCGCTTGGCTCTGACCAGCCACTGAACTTGCCTCCTGCCACGATCAGAGCCTCGCTCGGACAGCCAAGTGTCAAGCGAAAGCCAGTTCCTTTCATACCGGCATTGTGCAGCGCCTCTCATTGAACGGCCACACCCTCACGATAAAAATGCGAAGGCCAGATTGTTTCCGATCCATCCTCGCGGTGACGCCACGTTGAGTGCGGGCGCTCACTCGGCCGCAAGCCTGACCTCAATCGGGATGCCCTCGATCGGACATTCCTCGGTCCCGAGGCTCGGCCGTGTAAGACCTTCGACCTTCGCGCGCACCGCCTCGGGATTTTCAATCCACTCGCGATAGAAATCGTAGGGGCAGACTGCCTTGCCCGGCTCGTTTTCATGGGAATTCACCATCCCGGTATATCCACGATGGAGCAGCTTGAAGAGGTGGTTCTCCGACTGGCCATTACGGCGTGCGTCGCGCAGTAGGGACTTCGAAAGCTGCGCATACTGGATGCCATACTCCTCCTCCCCGCATTCGCCGAGCGTGCGCCCGTCGAACCCGATGATCGCGGAGTGTCCGAAATAGGAATAAACCCCGTCGAAGCCAGCGGCGTTGGCAACCGCGACATAGACATTGTTGGCCCAGGCCATGGACTTGGCCATCATGACCTGTTGGTCCTTTGCGGGATACATGTAGCCCTGGCAGCGAACAACCAGTTCCGCCCCCTTCATCGCGCAATCGCGCCAGATCTCCGGATAGTTGCCGTCATCGCAGATGATCAGGCTGATTTTCAGGCCCTTCGGGCCCTCCGTGACATAGGTCGTCGACCCTGGATACCAGCCTTCGATCGGCGTCCATGGCATGATCTTGCGATATTTCTGGACGATCTTTCCTGTGTCGTCGATCAGGATCAGCGTGTTGTAGGGCATCTTGCGCGGATGCTCCTCATGACGTTCTCCGGTCAGCGAAAACACGCCCCAAACCTTGGCCTTGCGACAGGCTTCGGCAAAGATCTCGGTTTCGTCGCCCGGAATGACGGAAGCAGTCTCCAACATCTCGTTACGGTCATACATGATGCCGTGCGTCGAATATTCGGGGAAGATCACCAGGTCCATGCCGGGCAGGCCGGCTTTCATCCCGATCAGCATTTCAGCGATCTTCTGTGCGTTGGCCAGTACCTCGGCCTTGGTATGCAGCCGGGGCATCTTGTAGTTGACGACCGCGACGCCGACCGTGTCGTTGCTTGCGGAAATATCACCATGAAGCATGAGCTTTTCTCCTTGAGAGGTGAAAGGGGCGTGGCTGGTCCGACGGCCCAGCCACACGAATCAGCGGTAGGCCATCAAACCGTCGGCGAGCCGAACGACAGCGATGGCGTGGCATGCGGCTTCTTGCACATGTCGGCACAATCGCTGTCGAGCGAGCAGCAGAGCGAGCAGATGCTGCCCTTGTGGAACGGGCAGCCGGTCATGTCCTCCGGCTCGTATTCAAAGCCGCAGGCAACACAGTTCATCGCGGTGTGGCCGACACCCGGATGATAGGACGGGTCGCGCGCGATGTAGTATTTCCCTTTGGTGATGATCGCGAAGATCGGCGACAGCACGAAGGCGACGGCAAGCGCGATGAAGGAGGAAAAGGCCGCAGCGTAGGCCCCGAAGACACCGAAGAACGCGAGCACCGAGATGATCGAGGCGATCACCATCGAGCCGAAGCCGACCGGATTGAAATTGTAGAGATGGGCCCGCTTGAACTCGACATAGGACGGGCTGAGCTTGAGCAGCGGCTTGTTGATCACGAGGTCGGCCGTCACCGCGCCGATCCAGGCAACTGCGACGTTGGAGTAAAATCCGAGGATCTTGCCGAGGAAGTGGAACATGTTGAGTTCCATCATCGTCAAGGAAATGCCGATATTGAGGAAGATATAGACGAAGCGCCCCGGATGCGCGTGCAGCAGGCGGGAGAAGAAGTTGGACCACGAAAGCGAGCCTGAATAGGCGTTCGTGACGTTGATCTTGATCTGCGAGAGGATGACGAAGAACGTCGCCACGCTGATCGCCACCATCCCGGCGCCGAACATCGAGGTGAAGCCGGCATGATACATCTGGATCGGCTCGTTCGCCTGCGCCAACGGGGTGCCGTGTGATACCGCGACGGAGGCGAAGAACGAGCCCATGAGCTGCTTGCTGGCACCGAGAATGACCCAACCGGGGCCGGCGCCGAGTACGGCGAGCCACCAGCCGATCGAGTTTTTCTCCGTCTTGTCCGGCATGAAGCGGAGATAGTCGGCTTGTTCGCCAATCTGCGCGATCAGTGACAGTGCGATCCCGGCGGCAGAGCCGAACAGCAGCGGATTGAAGCCGGAGCCGCTTGGCGACGAGCCGGCGAAGCCAATCCAGCCGGAAATGGCATGCGGATCGACGGCGAGAACCGCGATCGGTGGGCTGAAGAGCAGAAATAGCCAGATCGGTTGGGTCCAGACCTGCAATCTGGAAAGCACGGTCATGCCGAAGGCAACGAGCGGGATGATCATCAGCGAGCCGATCGCATAGCCGAGCGGCAGCGGGATGCCGAAGTAGAGGTTGAACGCCTGCGCCATGATCGAACCTTCAAGAGCAAAGAAAATGAAGGTGAAACTGGCATAGATGACCGAGGTTATGGTCGAGCCCAGATAGCCGAAGCCCGCACCGCGGGTCAGCAGATCGACATCGACATTATATTTTGCGCAGTAATAGGCGATCGGAATTCCCGTCAGGAAGATGACCGTGGCCGCCGCGAGAATGCCCCAGAACGCGTTCGCAAAGCCGAACTGAATGTTGATTTCCGCTGAGATCTGACCCGGGAATTCCATCGAGATTTGACCCGCCCATAGTTTATGATTTGAGTTTCATGATGGGGTCAAGGCTGGATTTTTCTCCTTTCGTTTTTGGGATTTCTGCACGGAGCTATTTTTGAACCTGAAGCTGTCATTTCCGGTCTCGAGGATATGGCAGTGGTGGGTGAGGCGATCGAGGAGCGCGGTGGTCATCTTGGCGTCGCCGAAGACGGCGGACCATTCGCTGAAGCTCAGGTTGGTGGTGATGACGACGCTGGTGCGCTCGTAGAGCTTGCTGAGCAGATGGAACAGCAAAGCTCCGCCTGAGGCGCTGAAGGGCAGATAGCCAAGCTCATCGAGGATGACGAGGTCGGCATGGATCAGACGGCCGGCGATTTGCCCAGCCTTTCCCTGAGCTTTTTCCTGCTCCAGAGCATTGACCAGCTCGACGGTGGAGAAGAAGCGGACGCGCTTTTGTGATGCTCGACGGCCTGCACGCCGAGCGCGGTGGCGATGTGGGTTTTGCCCGTGCCCGGGCCGCCGACGAGCACGACATTGTCGGCGGGTTCGATGAAGTCGCAACGATGCAACTGGCGGACCAGGGCCTCATTGACCTCGCTGCTGGCGAAGTCGAAGCCGGCCAGGTCGCGATAGGCCGGGAAGCGGGCGGCCTTGAACTGATAGGCCATGGAGCGGACCTCGCGCTCAGCGGTCTCGGCCTTGAGCAACTGGGAGAGTACCGGGATGGCGGCTTCGAAGGCCGGGGCACCCTGCTGGGCCAGTTCATCGACGGCCTGTGCCATGCCGTGCATTTTGAGGCTGCGCAGCATGATGACGAGCGCGCCGGTGGCGGGATCATGACGCATGGCGGGCCTCCTCAGATTGGCGCAAGCTATCGTAGCGCTCGACGTCAGCCTTGGGTTCATTGGCCAATGTCAGTGCCTGTGGCGCGGTGATGACCGGAAGCGGAGCCTGTTTGCCGTCGATCAGCCGGTGGAGCCGGTTGATGATATGCGTCTTGGACGGCACGCCGTCCTCCAGCGCCAGTTCCACCGCCACCAACACCGCCTGCTCGTCATGGTGCAGCACCAGGGCCAGGATCTCCACCATCTCCCGGTCACCGCCAGGACGGCGCAGGAGATGTTGCTGCAGCCGCTTGAAGGCATCGGGCAATTCCAGGAACGGCGCACCGTTGCGCAAGGCGCCCGGCTTGCGCTGGATCACCGCCAGATAATGCCGCCAGTCATACACAGTGCGCCCTGGGCCGTTGTGCGTCCGGTCGATGATGCGCGGATGCTCGCAGATGATTTGCCCCTCCGCCGCCACCACCAGCCTGTCGGGATAGACCCGCAGGCTGACCGGCCGGTTGGCAAAAGAGGCCGGCACGCTGTAGCGGTTACGCTCCAAGTGGATCAGGCAGGTCGAGGAGACCCGCTTGGTGTGTTCCACGAACCCATCGAACGGACGGCCCACAGGCATGAGGCTCTCAACCTCGCTGGCCCAGACATCGGCAATGGTTCCCGGCTCGTTGCCATGCGCGGTCTGCTCCCACAGCTCCCGGCAGCGCCGCTCCAGCCAGTCGTTCAGGGCGTCCAAGCTTTCGAACGGAGGCATGGACTGCCACAGGCGGTGGCGTGCATCCTGGACGTTCTTCTCAACCTGCCCCTTCTCCCAACCGGCGGCCCGATTACAGAACTCGGCCTCGAAGAGATAATGGCTGGTCATCGCCAGGAAGCGGGCGTTGACGCTGCGCTCCTTGCCACGGCCGACCTTGTCAACGGCGGTGCGCATGTTGTCGTAAATCCCGCGCCGCGGTACGCCGCCGAGAGCTTGGAAGGCGTGGTTATGCGCGTCGAACAACATCTCATGTGTCTGCAGCAGATAGGCCCGAACAATGAACGCCCGGCTATGCGACAGTTTGGTGTGCGCCACCTGCAACTTGACGCGGACGCCACCGATGATCGCAAAATCTTCGCTCCAGTCAAACTGGAACGCCTCGCCAGGCGCAAAGGCCAAGGGCACGAAGGTTCCCCGGCCGGCGGTCTGCTGCAGCCGTTGGCACTCCCCCTTCCAAGCCCGGGCAAAGGCCGCCACACGATTGTAGGAACCGTCATAGCCCAGGCTGACGAGATCACCGTATAGCTGCTTGACCGTCCGCCGCTGCTTGCGCGGCCGGCCAGCTTCACGGCGCAGCCACGCCAAAAGCTTCTCGGCATAAGGATCAAGCTTGCTCGGCCGGTCCGGAACCTGAAACTTCGGCTCAATCACATCAGACCGAAGATATTTGCGGATCGTGTTCCGCGACACGCCTGTGCGCCGGGAAATCTCTCGGATCGGCACATGCTCACGCTTATGCCACCGGCGGATAATGCTCAAAAACGCCATGTCCAACACTCCGTTCGCCCCCGCCTCTTCCAGACGGGGAAACAGTCAAACATGGGTCAAATCTCAGTGGAAAAATCCGGCCTTCCCGGGTCAGATCTCAGCGGAAATCAACAGCCGCCGACACGGTCATCACCAACGCCCTGATCATCGACCACTGGGGGATCGTCAAGGCCGATATCGGCATCCGGGACGGCCGGATCAGCGGCATCGGCAAGGCTGGCAATCCCGATATCCAGCCGGCCGTCACCATCGTGATCGGACCGGGTACCGAGATCATTGCTGGCGAGGGCAAGATCGTCACCGCTGGCGGCATCGATGCGCACATCCATTTCATCTGTCCGCAGCAGGCCGAGGAGGCGCTCGCGTCCGGCATCACCACCATGCTTGGCGGCGGCACCGGCCCGGCGACCGGAACCGCCGCGACCACCTGCACGCCAGGGCCTTTCCACCTTGCGCGGATGTTGCAGGCGAGCGAGGGGTTGCCCGTCAATCTCGGCTTCGCTGGCAAGGGCAACGCGTCGGCCCCGGCGGCGCTTGAGGAAATGATTCGCGCCGGCGCCTGCGCGCTGAAGCTGCACGAGGATTGGGGCACGACCCCGGCGGCGATCGACACCTGCCTTTCGGTCGCGGATCGCCACGACGTGCAGGTGATGATCCATACCGACACGCTGAACGAGAGCGGCTTCGTCGAGGACACGATCGCGGCCTTCAAGGGGCGAACGATCCACGCCTTCCACACCGAGGGCGCGGGCGGCGGGCATGCGCCGGATATCATCCGGGTCGCCGGCTTCGCCAACGTCCTGCCCAGTTCGACGAACCCGACGCGCCCCTATACCGTCAACACGATCGACGAACATCTCGATATGCTGATGGTCTGTCATCATCTCGATGCCTCGATCCCGGAGGATCTGGCCTTTGCCGAGAGCCGCATCCGGCGGGAGACGATCGCCGCGGAGGATATTCTGCACGACCTCGGCGCGTTGTCGATGATGGCCTCGGACAGCCAGGCGATGGGCAGGGTCGGCGAGGTGATCACGCGCACCTGGCAGACCGCCCACAAGATGAAAGTCCAGCGCGGCAAGCTTGCGATCGGCGACACGGCAAGCGATGCCGCCGCCGACAACGCGCGGATCCGCCGCTACATCGCGAAATACACGATCAACCCGGCCATCGCGCATGGACTGTCGCACGAGGTCGGCTCGGTCGAGGTCGGCAAGCTCGCCGATCTCGTCGTCTGGTCGCCCGCGTTTTTCGGCGTGAAACCCGATCTGGTGATCAAGGGAGGGGTGATCGCGATGGCGATGATGGGCGATCCGAACGCCTCCATACCCACGCCGCAGCCGGTTCATGCGCGCCCGATGTTCGGTGCGTTCGGTCGCGCCCTTGCCGCGACATGCGTGACCTTTGTCTCCGCGGCGGCGTTCGAGGACGGCATCGGCTCGCGACTCGGCCTGTCGCGCATGGTTCGCCCGGTTACGAATGTACGCGGCGGCATATCCAAGGCCTCGATGATCCTGAACGGCGCCACCCCGCTGATCGAGGTCGATCCCGAGACCTACGACGTCCGCGCCGATGGCGAATTGCTGACATGCGAACCCGCCGCTGTCCTGCCGATGGCGCAACGGTATTTCCTGTTCTGATGCGCGCGCAACGGGTGATAAGGGCCGGCGGATGGCCAGGCGACAACGCCGCCGACAGCGTGACCCTCGATTATGACCGCCGTCATCGCCGGCGTCTGGCGCTGACCACCGATGGCGGGCGCAACCTTCTGCTCGACCTCGCGGAAGCCACCCATCTGCGCGATGGCGATGGTCTGGACTGCGGTGATGAGGGGATCGTGCGGGTCATTGCCGCACCCGAGTCGCTGATCGGCATCGCCGCGCCCCCGGCCCTGCTGATCCGTATCGCGTGGCATCTCGGCAACCGGCATCTCGATGTCGCCTTCCAGCCCGGCGACGAATGCGGCTCGCTCCTCATTCGCGACGATCACGTGATCGGTGACATGGTCCGCCGGCTCGGCGCGACGGTAACCCCCGTCACTGCTCCGTTCGACCCGGAGTCAGGGGCCTATGACGGGCATCATCATTGACTGCCAGCGGCGGCATAGGGTCAGGCGCGCTGATTCGCCTGCTGACGCTGCTGTCGCCGTCCTTTCCGATCGGCGGTTTCGCCTATTCGCACGGCCTCGAACAGGCAATCGATGCGGGCGACATCGCGAATGACGCCCAGCTCGCGGACTGGCTGGCGGCGATGCTGACCGAGGGCGGCGGGCGGAACGATGCGATCCTGCTCCGCCTGTCGTATCGGGCGGTAGCCGGCGATCCCTCCGGCGCCGGCCTCGCGGCGATTGCGCGGCTCGCCCGGGCCATCGCCCCCACCGCCGAACTGGCGCGCGAGACCCTGCAGCAGGGCGATGCCTTTGCCATCGCCGCGTCACCCTGGATGCCCGCGGCGCTTGCCCGGCAGCTCCGCGACCTGCGCCCGCTCGCCTACCCGGTCGCCTTCGGCGCAGTCGCCGGGACGCAGGATTTCGGCGAGGACACCGCCGTCGCCGGCTATCTGCATGCCTGGAGCGCTGGGCTTGTCTCTGCCGGCGTGCGGCTCATCCCGCTGGGCCAGACCGCCGGGCTGACCGTGCAATCGAGGCTTGAGACGATCATCCTGGAAGTTGCCGCCGCAACTTGCGACGCCACCCAGGAGGATCTCGGGAGCGCCTGTCCGCGTGCGGACATTGCCTCCATGCAACACGAAACAACACACACGAGGCTTTTCCGCACATGACAAGACATGGACCCTTGCGCGTCGGCATCGGTGGCCCCGTCGGTTCCGGCAAGACCGCGCTGATGGACGCTCTTTGCCGGGCCTTCCGCGATCGCTTCGAGATCGCTGCGATCACCAACGACATCTACACGCGCGAGGATGCCGAGTTCCTCACACGCGCCGGCTCGCTGGTTCCCGAGCGCATCATGGGCATCGAGACCGGTGGCTGCCCGCACACCGCCATCCGCGAGGATGCCAGCATCAATCTCGCCGGTTGTGCCGAGCTTTCGCGCCGGTTCCCGGGGCTTGATCTGCTGCTGATCGAGTCTGGCGGCGACAATCTTGCCGCAACCTTCAGCCCCGAACTTGCAGACATCACGATCTACGTGATCGATGTCTCCGCTGGCGACAAGATTCCCCGCAAGGGTGGTCCCGGCATCACCCGCAGCGACCTGCTGGTGATCAACAAGATCGATCTCGCGCCGCTGGTTGGAGCCAGCCTCGAGGTGATGGACCGCGATGCCCGGCGCATGCGCGGAGATCGTCCGTTCGTGTTCACGAACATCAAGGCCGGAAACGGCGTCGACGCCGTTGTCTCCTTCATCGTGAACGCTGGCGGCCTCGATAGTCGGAAGCACGGTTCACAACACGGCGCGTACCCCCAATAGGCTATGTGGGTGACCTGCTTCGGGCAGGGTTGGTCGTGATCCTGTCACTACGCACATGATGTGCAGATCGAAGGAACGAGTCGATGAACGATGCCAAAACCGCCCTCGGGCGCAAGATATTGCAGATCAAGAAAACGAAGGGCTTGAGCTGGACGGAGATCGCCGCGAGGCTTGGTCATTCGCCGGTCTGGGTCTGCGCGGCCTGCATGGGCCAGATGTCCATGACCGCCGAGACCGCGGAAAAGGCGGCGCTGCTGCTTGGCCTCGATCCTGAGGAGACCGCGCTACTAGCGGAAATCCCGTATCGCGGGTCGCTGCCGACCGAGGTGCCGACCGATCCGTTGATCTATCGCTTTTACGAACTGGTGTCGGTCTATGGGACAACCTGGAAGGAACTTATCCAGGAAGAGTTCGGCGATGGCATCATGAGCGCGATCGACTTCGACATGGCGATCGAACGCCAGCCCGACCAGAAAGGCGACCGCGTGAAAGTAACGATGAGCGGGAAATTCCTTCCCTACAAGCGGTATTAGACTGAAGTTTTTACTTGGGAATGACCTGAACGTGGCGGATAGCCTCGCGTAGCGCTGATTTCTTGCGAGCGTTTTGTGTCCATAAATGGGGCTTGCGGTGCGACTCGATCTGTGATTCGCTCGGGTTATGTTCATCGATGTGGTTCCGAATGGCCGATCGGCGCCGGCCGTGCTGTTGCGGGAGAGTTTCCGCGAGGGGCGGAAGGTTCACAAGCGTACCATCGCCAATCTGAGCCAGATGCCGCCCGCGTTGATCGATGGCCTACGAGCGCTGCTCGCGGGTGGCGCGGTGGTTGGTGGTGCCGATCAGGCGCTGGAGATCCGGCGTTCGCTGCCGCATGGTCATGTGGCGGCGGCACTCGGGATGATGCGCAAGCTCGGGATACCCCGCCTGCTGGGCCGGAGGGCGTCGCGCGAGCGCAGTCTCGCCCTGGCGCTGATCGCCGGCCGGGTGATCGCGCCGGGATCGAAGCTCTCGACCCTGCGCGGCCTGAACCCGGAGACCGCAACATCGAGCCTCGGGCAGATGCTTGATCTCGGTGTCATTGAAGAGCGCGAGATCTATGCGGCGCTGGACTGGCTGGGCACGCAGCAGGGGCGGATCGAACGGGAGTTTGCAAGGCGCCATCTGCGCGACGGCACGCTGGTGCTCTACGACGTCAGTTCATCCTACCTCGAAGGCCGGCATTGCGAACTGGCACACCACGGATACAGCCGGGATCACCGGCCCGATCGGCCGCAGATCGTCTATGGTCTGCTGTGCGATCGCGAGGGGCGGCCGATCGCAGTGGAAGTGTTCGAAGGCAACACCGCCGATCCGGCGACGATCGCCGCCCAGGTGGAGAAACTCAAGCGCCGGTTCCATCTCGAGCGCGTCGTCCTGGTGGGTGATCGCGGAATGATCACCACGGCGCGGATCCGCGAGACGATCAAGCCGGCGGGGCTGGACTGGATCAGCTGCCTGCGCGCGGGGCAGATCCAGGATCTTGCCGAGGGACCGCTGCAGATGTCGCTGTTCGACGAGCGCGATATCGCCGCGATCACGTCGCCCGATTATCCGGGCGAGCGGCTGATCGCCTGTCGCAACGCCGCCCTGGCGACCGAACGACGGCGCAAGCGCGAGGCGCTGCTCGTGGCCACCGAGACGGAACTGGCGCGGATCCGGGATGCGACACGGCGCAAACGCGCTCCTCTTCATGGCGAGGCCGCGATCGGGCTGGCGGTGGGGGCGGTGATCAACCAGCGCAAGATGGCCAAGCATTTCGATCTCACCATCACCGCCAGCCGCTTCGATTTCCAGCGCAACGCCGCCAGCATCGCGCGCGAGGCGGCCCTCGACGGCATCTATGTCATCCGCACCAGTGTGAGCGCGGACGTCATGAGCGAGACCGAAGCCGTGTCAGCCTACAAGGATCTCTCACGGGTGGAACGGGCGTTCCGGTCCCTCAAATCGGTCGATCTCGCGATCCGCCCGGTGCATCACTGGCTCTCGCCGCGGGTGCGTGCCCACGTCTTCCTCTGCATGATGGCCTATTACGTCGAATGGCATCTGCGCGACGCCCTCAAGCCCCTGCTGTTCCAGGATCACGACCGGCCAGGCGCGGAAACTGAACGCTCATCGCCGGTTGCCCCCGCATCGATATCCCCGGCCGCCGATCGCAAGCGCGGGCGACGCCGCAACGACCAGAACCTGCCGATTTCGAGCTTCACCGACCTGATGGCGCATCTCGCCACACAGACCCTCAACACCGCCTCCCTACCCAAGGCGCCGAACGCCACCTTCACCGCTCTGGCAAACCCCACGTCGCTGCAAACCACCGCCTTCGCCCTGATCGGGATCGACCCCATGCGTGTCCAGTAAGCGGCAAAATCAGATCTCGAAGTTCACCGATAAATACAGGGAATTTGCTTTCGAATCAGTGAAAACTTCAGATTAGAGCACTTTCCGATTCATCCGGATCGGATGATGCTCTAATGTGATCCTCCTGCTTGCGGGAAATGTTGCGCGGCGCGGAGACAACGGTCGCGTCGTGGAACAGCGCAGTGTGTAGACCCCACGAAAATACACTGTATGATTATTCACTTGTGAAAAATCGAATTTTGCTGATCTTGCCGCGATGTTTTAGCGGCGGGCAATATTGGGATTTGCAAGGTCTGGGAGACCTGAGTGGGAAAACCTTGCAAAGCCGTTGGAGCGTTGCGCGGTGGTCGCGATCGTGATTCATCGGCGCGCACCCCGTTGCCTACTCGACCGTGACGGATTTGGCGAGGTTGCGTGGCTGGTCCACATCCGTGCCTTTCAGGATGGCGACGTGGTAGGCCAGAAGCTGGACCGGGATGGCGTAGAGCAGGGGGGCGACGAACGGCGCGCAGTCGGGCAGGATCACGGTGCGCTCGGCGATGCCGGAGAGGCGCGCGGCGCCGGCGCGGTCGCTGAACAGGATGATCCGCCCGCCACGGGCCGCGGCTTCCTGCAGGTTGGAGGCGGTTTTTTCGAACAGCGGGCCGGAGGGCAGCACGGCGATGACCGGCACCGAGGGGTCGATCAGCGCGATCGGCCCGTGCTTCATTTCGCCGGCGGGATAGCCCTCGGCATGGATGTAGCTGAGTTCCTTGAGCTTCAGCGCGCCTTCAAGGGCGATCGGCATCATCGAACCGCGGCCGAAGAACAGCACGTCGCGCGCATCGCGGATGTCTTCGGCGAGGGCGCGGATGTCTGCGTCATCGGCGAGGAGCTGGGCCATCTTGCCGGGAAGTTCCATCAGGGCGGCGACCAGCGGCGCGATTTCGGCGTCGCTGCGCGCGCCGCGGGCGCGGGCGAGGGCGAGGGTGAAGCCGGCGAGCACGGCGAGCTGCGCGGTGAAGGCCTTGGTGCTGGCAACGCTGATTTCCGGGCCAGCGATGGTTTCCAGCATCAGGTCGCTCTCGCGCGCCATCGTGCTTTCCGGCACGTTGACCACCGACATCACCTTGCAGCCCTGGCGTTTCATGTAGCGCAGCGCCGCCATGGTGTCGGCGGTTTCGCCGGACTGGCTGATGACGAGGCCGAGCCCCGCTTGGTCGAGCGGCGGTTCGCGGTAGCGGAATTCGCTGGCCACATCGGCATCGACCGCGATCCGCGCGATGTCTTCGAGCCAGTAACGGGCCGTCAGGCCGGCATAGAAGGCCGAGCCGCAGGCCGAGAGGCTGATGCGCGGGATGGCGGCGAGATCGATCGCGAGATCCGGCAGGACCGGCAGGCGGGTTGCCGGATCGATCATGCGGTTCAGCGTGTCGCCGATGATCGCGGGGTTCTCGTGCAGCTCCTTTTCCATGAAATGGCGGAAATTGCCCTTGCCGATGGATGCGCCGGTCAGGCGGGTCAGCTTGACCTCGCGGGTGACCGGGTTGTTCGCGGCGTCGCGGAATTCGGCACCGCTGCGCGAGACGATCACCCAGTCGCCATCGTCGAGATAGGCGATGCGGCGGGTGAGCGGCGCGAGGGCGAGGGCGTCGGAGCCGAGATACATCTCGTCCTCGCCGAAGCCGACCGCGAGCGGGGCGCCGCGCTGCGCGCCGATGATCAGCTCGGGATGGCCGGCAAAGATCAGCGCCAGCGCATAGGCGCCTTCGAGCCGGGCGAAGGCGGCGGCGGCGGCCTCGACCGGCGGAAGACCGCGGGCGAGGTGAAGGTCGACGAGCTGGGCGACGGTTTCGGTGTCGGTCTCGGTGGAGAAGACCTGGCCGGCGGCTTCAAGCTCGGCGCGCAGGTCGGCATGGTTCTCGATGATGCCGTTATGCACCACGGCGACGCGGGCGGTGCCGTGAGGATGGGCGTTGCCCTCGGTGGGGGCGCCATGCGTGGCCCAGCGGGTGTGGCCGATGCCGGTGGTGCCGGCGAGCGGGGACGCGGCGATGGAGGCGGCGAGATTGGCGAGCTTGCCCTCGGCCCGGCGGCGGGTGATCGCGCCCTCGACCAGGGTGGCGATGCCCGCGCTGTCATAGCCGCGATAGGCGAGGCGGGAGAGGCCATCGAGCAGCAGGGGGGCGGCGTCGTGCCGCCCGATGAGTCCGACGATGCCGCACATCAGCGTTTTCCCTTCGTCATGCGGAGTTCGGCGGCGCGGCCGGGCTTTTCGACCTGCCGGCCGCGGGCGAGCGCCAGCGCGTCCGCCGCCACCGGATCGGTGATGACGCTGCCGGCGGCGATGATCGCGCGGTCGCCCACCGAAACCGGGGCGACGAGGGCGACGTCCGAGCCGATGAAGGCGTCGGCGCCGATCGTGGTGCGATGCTTGGCGAAGCCGTCGTAATTGCAGGTGATGGTGCCGGCGCCGATATTGGCGCGCGGGCCGATTTCGGCGTCGCCGAGATAGGTGAGGTGGTTGGCCTTCGCCCCCGCGCCGAGGCGGGCGGCCTTGAGCTCGACGAAATTGCCGACATGGGCGCCGGCGCCGATCTCGCTGCCCGGGCGCAGCCGCGCATAGGGGCCGATGACGGCGCCGGCGGCGATCGTGCAGCCCTCGAGATGGGAGAAGGCGCGGATCATGACATCCGGCCCGACCGCAACACCGGCGCCGAAAACAACGTGCGGCTCGATCGTGACATCGGCGGCGAGCGCGGTGTCCGCGGCGAGGAAGACGGTTTCGGGGGCGGTCATGGTCACGCCGGCGGCGAGGGCGGCGGCGCGCAGGCGGGACTGCATCGCCGCCTCGGCGGCGGCGAGTTCGGCGCGGGAATTCACCCCCCGGCACTCGTCCCACGGCGCCTCGACCACGGCGACGGTCGCACCCTCGGCGCGGGCGACGGCGACGAGGTCGGTGAGATAGTATTCGCCCTTCGCGTTGCCATTGCCGATCTGTCCGAGCCAGCGGCGCATGTCGGTGGCGGCGGCGGAGAAGCCGCCGACATTGCACAGGCCGATGGCGCGCTCGGCCTCGCTCGCGTCGGCGAATTCGACGATGCGCTCGGCGAAGCCGGCCGGGCCGACGATGCGGCCGAAGGCGCCGGGCTCCGGCGGCCTCGTGCCGAGCAGCACAAGTGCGGCATCCCCCGCGCCGAGCCGCGCGCCGAGGCGCTGGAGCGTCGCGCCGCTGACCAGCGGATTGTCGCCATAGACGATGGTGACGGCGCCCGCGCCGAAACGGTCCGCGGCGGCAAGGGCGGCATGGGCGGTGCCGAGGCGCTCGCGCTGGATCACGGTGGGGTGCGGGGCGGCGGCGCGGGCGACATCGTCCATGTCCGGGCCGGTGACGACCGCGGTTTCGGCGAACACCGTCTTGCAGGCGGCGAGCAGATGGGCGAGCATCGGCTGGCCGGCGATGCGGTGCAGCACCTTGGGGCGGCTCGACTTCATGCGGGTGCCGAGGCCGGCGGCAAGAATCACGGCGGTATTGTGCATGCGCGAAGCGGTAGCCCTGGCCCGCCGCTTCTGTAAAGTGGCCTGCCATCAAATAGAATTTCGGAGTGTGTCATGAACACTGCACGCGGTGTTGTTTTCGACCTCGACGGCACGGTGATCGACAGCCTGCCCGACCTTGCCGCGGCGTTGAACCGCTCGCTGGCCCGCCACGGCGCGGCGCCGGTGGCGCGGGAGGATGTGGCGCCGATGGTCGGCGATGGCGCGCGGATGCTGCTGAAACGGGGCTACGAAGCGCGCGGGATGACGCCGGAGGCCGAGGACGAGGCGATATTTCTGGCCGATTACGAGGCGCATGTGACCGACCTCACCGAACCCTATCCGGGCATCGTGATGGCGCTGGAAACGCTGATGGCGCGGGGCTTCCGGCTTGGCATGTGCACCAACAAGCCGGAGGCCTCGGCGCGCAAGGTGCTGACGGCGCTGGATCTCGACCGGTTCTTTCCGGTGCTGATCGGCGGGGACGCCACGAATTTCCGCAAGCCTGACCCGCGCCATCTCGGTGCCGTGCTGGAGGCGATGACGATCGCGCCGCGGGAGGCAGTCATGGTCGGCGATCATCACAACGACATCGCCACGGCGGAAGGGCTCGGCGTTGCCTCGATTTTCGTCCGCTGGGGCTATGGCCGGGCGGAGGGCACGATCGCCATCGGCGAGACCGCGGCGCTGGTGCCGGCGGTGGAGCGGTTGCTCGGCGCGGCCTGAGCCGTCCGCCCGGATTTCCGGCGCTTGGCATGACGCATCCGGCCTTGACGGGGGCGGCGCGATGGACCATTTGCGTAAACAGGACCTGTGTTGTCCACAATCGGGTGTGTCATGCTGAGACTATCGCGTCTGACCGACTATGCGGTGGTGGTGCTGGTGCGTCTTGCCCAGGCCGCCACGGTGGAAACCGCCCCCGCGATTGCGGCGGGCACCGGGATTCCGGAGCCGACCGTGGCCAAGGTGCTGAAGGGCCTGGCGCAATCCGGCCTCGTGCTGTCGCAGCGCGGGGCGCATGGCGGCTATCGGCTCGGGCGGCCGCTTTCCGCGATTCCGATTGCCGATGTGATCGTCGCGATCGACGGGCCGATCGCGCTGACCGCCTGCGTCGAGGGCACGGGCGGGGCGTGCGACAGCGCGTCTCTCTGCCCGATGGCGGGGCGCTGGGGCGTGGTGAACGACGCGATCAGCGAGGCGCTCGGCGCGATCACGCTGGATGACATGCAGGCGGCGTCCCTGCCCAGGGCGCTGCGGGTCGATGAAGCGGATCTCGCGGCGCGCGCGCCGTCAACTGTCGAATAGGGGTTTCAATGCCTGCGGTGAATGAGACGATCGAGACTGTCGACCGGATATCGGGCGGCGGCTACAAGTTCGGCTTCGAGACCAATATCGAGATGGAGTTCGCGCCCAAGGGGCTGAACGAGGACATCGTCCGGCTCATCTCGGCGAAGAAGGGCGAGCCGGAATGGCTGCTCGAATGGCGGCTCAAGGCGTATCGCGCCTGGCTGTCGATGGAGGACCCGGCCTGGGCGCGCATCCATCATCCCAGGATCGACTATCAGGACCTGCATTATTACGCGGCGCCGAAGAAGCCGGCGCCGAAATCGCTCGACGAGGTCGATCCCGAACTGCTCGCGATGTACGAGAAGCTCGGCATTCCGCTGAACGAGCGCGCGGCGCTGGCGGGCATTGCCGTCGATGCGGTGTTCGACAGCGTTTCGGTCGCGACGACGTTCCGCGACACGCTGGCCAAGGCCGGGGTGATCTTCTGCTCGATTTCCGAGGCGGTGCGCGAGCATCCCGAACTGGTGCGGAAATATCTCGGCAGCGTCGTGCCGGCGGGCGACAATTATTACGCGGCGCTGAACTCGGCGGTGTTCTCGGACGGCAGCTTCGTGTTCGTGCCGAAGGGCGTGCGCTGCCCGATGGAGCTTTCGACCTATTTCCGCATCAACGCGCGCAATACCGGGCAGTTCGAGCGCACGCTGATCGTCGCCGAGGCGGGGGCCAGCGTGTCGTATCTCGAGGGCTGCACGGCGCCGATGCGCGACGAGAACCAGCTTCACGCCGCGGTGGTCGAACTCGTTGCGCTCGACGAGGCGACGATCAAGTATTCGACCGTGCAGAACTGGTATCCGGGCGATGCCGAGGGGCGCGGCGGAATTTACAATTTCGTCACCAAGCGCGGCGCCTGCCGGGGGCGGAACTCGAAGATTTCCTGGACCCAGGTGGAAACCGGCTCGGCGATCACCTGGAAATATCCCTCCTGCATCCTGCAGGGCGAGGGGTCGACCGGCGAGTTCTACTCGGTGGCGGTGACGAACAATTTCCAGCAGGCCGATACCGGCACCAAGATGATCCACCTGGCGCCGAACACCACGAGCACGATCGTCTCGAAGGGGATTTCGGCCGGGCGGTCGAACAACACCTATCGCGGGCTGGTGCGGATCATGCCGCGGGCGATGAATGCGCGGAATTTCACCCAGTGCGACAGCCTGCTGATCGGCGATCGCTGCGGCGCGCATACGGTGCCCTATATCGAGAGCCGCAACCGCACGGCGAAGGTGGAGCATGAGGCGACGACCTCGAAGATCGCCGACGACCAGCTGTTCTACTGCCGCGCGCGCGGGCTTTCGGAAGAGGACGCGGTGGGGCTGCTGGTCAACGGCTTCTGCCGGGATGTTTTGAAGGAATTGCCGATGGAGTTCGCGGTCGAGGCGCAGAAGCTGCTCGCCGTGTCTCTCGAAGGCTCCGTGGGCTGAGGACACAACATGCTTGAAATCAAGGGACTGACCGCGACCATCGATGGCAAGGAGATCCTGCGCGGGATCGACCTGACCGTGCCGGAGGGCGAGATTCACGCGATCATGGGGCCGAACGGGGCGGGGAAATCCACCCTGTCCTATGTGCTGTCGGGCCGCGAGGGCTACGAGGTGACCGGCGGCAGCGTGACGTATAACGGCGCCGACCTGCTGGCGATGGAGCCGGAGGAGCGGGCGGCGGCCGGGGTGTTTCTCGCGTTCCAGTATCCGGTCGAGCTGCCGGGGGTGGGCAACGCCAATTTCATCCGCACCGCGCTGAACGCGATCCGCCGGGCGCGCGGCGAGGCGGAACTTGACGCCGTGCAGTTCCTCAAGGAAGCGCGGGCGGCGGTGACGGCGCTGAAGATGCCGGACGACATGCTGAAGCGGAACGTCAATGTCGGGTTCTCGGGCGGTGAGAAGAAGCGCAACGAGGTGTTGCAGATGGCGCTGCTCAAGCCGACCCTGGCGCTGCTCGACGAGACCGATTCCGGGCTCGATATCGATGCGCTCAAGATTGTCGCCCAGGGGGTGAACGCGCTGCGCGGGCCCGCGTTCTCGGCGCTGGTCATCACGCATTACCAGAGGCTGCTCGACCATATCGTGCCGGACCGCGTGCACGTGCTGGCGGCCGGCAAGATCGTGCGTTCCGGCGGGCCGGAGCTTGCGCTCGAACTGGAGGCCAACGGCTATGCGGGGCTGGAGGCGGCATGAGCGGGACCGACCTGCTCGACGGCTTCGACCTCGCGGCGCTGCCGGGCGCATCCGCGCGGGAGGCGGCGTCGGCGCGGCTGCGCGCCGGCGGCTGGCCGACGAGGCGCGACGAGGCCTGGCACTATACCGATCTCGCGGCCGGGCTGCGTGGTTTCGCTCTCGGCCCCGCCCCGGCGGTGGAGGTCGCGGCTGAACTGCCGGAAGGCCAGCGCGTTGTGTTCGTCAATGGCCGGTTCGATGCGGCGCGCTCGACCGCGCCCGACTGGGTGGGTCGCCTCGGCGGCGCGGCGGCCGATACGGCGCGCGGCGGTGTGGTCGTCGCGTTGAACACCGCGCTGGCTGAGGATGGCGTGGCCATCACCCTGGCGCCGGGGCAGCAGGGCGGCACGCTGTTCCTGGTGACGCTGGCGGCCGGCCGGGGCGAGACGATGCCGGCCATCGCGCCGCGCCACCGGATCGCGCTCGGCGCCGGTGCGACGCTGACGCTGATCGAAACCGCGCGGGGCGAGGGGAGCTACCTGCACGCGCCGGTCTTCGAGGTGGAGCTTGGCGAGGGGGCGCGGCTCAACCATTACCGGTTGCAGGACGAATCCGGCGAGGCCGTGCATGTCGCCACCATTTTCGCCGAGATCGCCGGCGGGGCGGGCTATGAGAGCTTCACCCTCAATCGCGGCGCGCGGCTCAGTCGCAACGAGACCCATGCCCGGCTCACCGGCCCTGCGGCGGATGTCCATCTCAACGCGGCGCAGTTGCTGAACGGCACCCAGCATGGCGACGTGACCACGGTGGTGCGGCATGACGCGCCGGACTGCGCCTCGCGGCAGACGGTGAAGTCGGTCCTGGCCGGGGCGGCGCGCGGCGTGTTCCAGGGGCGGATCGAGGTCGATCGCATCGCCCAGAAAACCGATGGCTACCAGATGAACCAGGCGCTGCTGCTCTCGGACGAGGCGGAGATCGACAGCAAGCCGGAGCTGGAAATCTTCGCCGATGACGTGAAGTGCAGCCATGGTGCTACGATCGGCGCGCTCGATCCCGAACAGCTTTTCTACCTGCGCAGCCGCGGCGTGCCGGCGGCGGAGGCGAAGTCGATCCTGATCCGCGCCTTTCTCGACGAGGCGCTGGAGCCGGTGACCGACGAGGCGGCGCGTGCCGTCTTCGAGGCGGCGATCGGCGCCTGGTGGCGGGAGGGCGCATGAGCGCGGCCATCGAGCAGCCGGGTTTCGACATCGCGCGCATCCGCGCCGATTTCCCGATCCTGTCGCAGTCGGTGCATGGCAGGAAGCTGGTGTTTCTCGACAGCGGCGCCTCGGCGCAGAAGCCGCGCGCGGTGATCGACGCGATGGTCCGCTCGATGGAGACGCGCTACGCCAATGTCCATCGCGGGCTGCACTGGCTGAGCGAGCGCGCCTCGGACGATTACGAGGCGGCGCGCGACAAGGTGGCGTCCTTCCTCAACGCGGCGCGGGAAGAGATCGTTTTCGTGCGGAACGCGACCGAGGGGATCAACCTCGTCGCCGCGACGTTCGGGCGCTCGGCGCTGCGTCCGGGCGATGCGGTGGTGGTGAGCGAGATGGAGCACCACGCCAATCTCGTGCCCTGGCAGATGCTGCGGGAGTCGCACGGGATCGAGCTGCGCATCGTGAAGATTACCGATTCCGGGGAACTGGATTTCGCCGATCTGGAGCGGCAATTCGCCGACGGGCGGGTGCGGCTGCTGGCGATCACCCATATGTCGAACGTGCTCGGCACCTATACGCCGGTCGAGCGGCTCGCCGCCTTCGCGCATGAGTGCGGGGCGCGGCTGCTGCTCGATGGCGCGCAGGCGGTGGTGCACCGGGCGGTCGATGTTCGCGCCATCGATGCGGATTTCTACGTGTTTTCCGGCCACAAGCTCTATGGCCCCTCCGGCATCGGGGTGCTGTTCGGCAAGCGCGAGCTGCTCGATGCGATGCCGCCCTTCCTTGGCGGCGGCGACATGATCCGCAGCGTGAGCTACGAAAAGTCGACTTGGGCCGAGCCACCCTATCGCTTTGAGGCGGGGACGCCGGCGATCGTCGAGGCGGTGGGCCTGGCGGCGGCGATCGATTACGTGAACGCGATCGGCTTTCCGGCGATCGCCGCGCATGAGCGGGCGCTGACCGATCACGCGCTGGCGACGCTCGATGCGATCGGCGGGGTGAACGTGGTCGGGCGGGCGCAGGACCGCGGCGGGGTGGTCGCCTTCACGATGGACGGGGTGCATGCGCACGACGTCGCCACCCTGCTCGACAAGCAGGGGATCGCAGTACGCGCCGGGCACCATTGCGCCGAGCCGCTGACCCGTCGGCTCGGGCTCGACAGCACCGCCCGCGCGACCTTTGGCGTCTATACGACGATGGAGGAGATCGACGCGCTGGCGGCGGGACTGCGGCGCGTGCAGCAGGTGTTCGGCGGATGAGCGGTGCGGCGGATATCGGCGATCTGTATCAGCGTCTGATCATGGAGCGCGCCCGCGCGCCGCTGCATGCCGGCCGGCCGGAGCGCTTCGACGCCGAGGCGGAGGGCGACAACCCGATGTGCGGCGACCGGGTGCACCTGCGGCTGAGCTGCGCGGCCGGGGCGATCGGCGAGGTTTGGCATGAGACCCGCGGCTGCGCCATCTGCATCGCCTCGGCCGATCTGATGGCCGATGCGGTGGCCGGGCGCCCGCGCGCGGCGGCCGAGGAAATGGCCGGCGCGTTCGAGGCGATGGTGGCGAGCGGGGCGGTGCCCGACCGCGCGGAATTCAGCGCGTTGCGGGCGCTGTCGGGCGTTCATGAATACCGCTCGCGCCACCGCTGCGCCACACTTCCCTGGCAGGCGCTGCGCGCCGCGCTGACCAAGACGATGGAGACCGGACATGGCGGATGACATGGCCAGGACCGAACCCGTGACCACCTGGACGCCGGAGGGCGAAACCCCACCGCTGGTGAGCGAGGAGAACGTGATCGCGGCGATCGCCACGGTCTATGACCCGGAGATTCCGGTGAACATCTTCGAGCTCGGGCTGATCTATGCGATCGAGATCGAGGGCGGGGCGGTGAAGGTGGAAATGACGCTGACCGCGCCAGCCTGCCCCAGCGCGCAGGAACTGCCCGAGGCGGTGCGCCTTGCGGTGGGGACGGTGCCGGGGGTGAGCGAGGTGGAGGTCGAAACCGTGTGGGACCCGCCCTGGGATCCCTCGCGGATGAGCGACGAGGCGCGCCTCGCGCTCAACATGTTCTGAGGAGTCTGCGATGACCACGATCCGCACTGAATCCGCACCGCCGCGCCGCAGCCTGCCGCCGCTGATGCAGCTGACCGATGCGGCGGCCGACCGCCTGCGCGCGCTGTATGAAAGCGGGCAGCAGGGCCGGCTGCTGCGCATTGGCGTGGGCACCAAGGGGTGTTCCGGCCTGTCCTACGAGATGGAGTGGGTGGATGAGCCCGCGCCGACCGACGAGCAGGTGAGCGACAAGGGCGTGACCGTGCTGATCGACCGCAAGGCCACGCTGTTCCTGATCGGGACGGTGATGGACTACAAGGTGGAGACATTCTCCTCGGGCTTCACCTTCGAGAACCCGAACGAGAAGGGCCGCTGCGGCTGCGGCGAGAGTTTTCACGTCTGACGCGCACGCGCAGGGGGCGGCTCAGGCGATGTCTTCCAGCCCGTCCGCGGTGACGCGGCGAAAGAAGCAGTTATGCGCGCCGGTGTGGCAGGCCGGGCCGGTCTGCTCGACGAGGAGCAGCAGCGTGTCGCCATCGCAGTCGAGCCGCATGTCGATGAGGCGCTGCACATGGCCTGAGCTTTCGCCCTTGCGCCAGAGCTTGCCGCGGCTGCGGCTGAAATAGCAGACTTGCCCGGTGCCGAGGGTCTCGGCGATCGACTCCGCGTTCATCCACGCCATCATCAGGATTTCGCCGGTATCGTGCTGCTGGGCGATGGCGGGAATGAGACCGGCTTCGTTGAAGCGGGCGGCGGTGATGACGGGATGGGTCATGCCGTGCCGTCCGGGCTGTAGCCGTCCTGCAATTCGCCGGCCATGCAGGGCGGCGAGGCGCAGGCGGTGCGGGCCTGGCCACGCAGCACGGCCAGGCCTTGTTCGAGATCGGCGATCAGATCGTCGGTGTGTTCGAGGCCGATTTGCAGGCGCAGCATCTCGCCGCCGAACCGGCCGGTGCCCTCGGTGCGGGTGATGGTGTTGGTGGTCGGCAGGGCGAGGCTCTCGTAGCCGCCCCAGGAGGCGCCGATGCCGAACAGGCGCAGCGCGTCGGCCATCGCGCAGACGGCGTCGTAATCGTGCTCGGGCTGGAACACCACGCCGAACAGGCCACAGCCGCCGGTGAAGTCGCGCTTCCAGAATTCGTGGCCGGGACAGGAGGGCAAAGCGGGGTGCAGCACGCGCAGCACTTCCGGCCGGCCGGCGAGCCAGGTGGCGACGGCGAGGGCCGCCCGTTCCTGCTCGGCGAGGCGGACGGCGAGGGTGCGCGCGCCGCGCAGGGCCAGCCAGCAATCGTCCGGTGAGGCATACTGGCCCAGATCGAGCGCGCCGGCGCGCAGCCAGGCCCAGTCCGCATCGGTGGCCACGGTGATGGCGCCGAGCACGATGTCGGAATGGCCGCCGACATATTTCGTCAGCGCCTGGATCGACACGTCGACCCCGTGGCGGAACGGCTGGAAGGTGCGGATGCCCCAGGTGTTGTCCATGAACAGCTTGGCGCCATGGGCATGGGCGACGCGGGCGAGCATCGGCACGTCCTGCACCTCGAAGGTGTGGCTGCCGGGGCTTTCGGAAAAGAGGGCGGTGGTTTGCGGGCGCAGCAGCGCCGCCAGCCGGTCTTCGGTGATGAGGGGATCGTAATAGGTGGTGGCGACGCCGTAGCGCGCGAGCACGCTGTCGCAGAAGCGGCGCGTCGGGCCGTAGACCGAGTCGGGCACCAGCATGTGGTCGCCGGCCTTCAGCCAGGCGAGCAGCGGCACGGTGATGGCGGCAAGACCCGAGGAGACGATCTGGCAATGCGTGCCGCCCTCGATTTCGGCGACCACGTTTTCGAGCGCGAAATGGGTCTCAGTGCCGTAAAGCCCGTAGATTTCTTCCTGCTCCAGACGGCGCTGGCCGATTTCGCGGCGCGCGGCGCAGGAGGGATAGAGCACGGTGGAGCCGCGCACGAGCTTGGGATTGACGTAGCCGTGCGACTTGACCGGCCGGCGCGAGGCCAGAGAGAGGCGGGTTTCGAAGCGGTCGTTGGTCATGCGGGATCCTCTCCGGTGGCGACGGGGGTGTCGGGCAGGGCGCCCCATTCGGCCCAGGAGCCGTCATAAAGCGCGCCCATCGGCAAGCCGGCGCGGACCAGGCCGAGGGTGACGACGGCGGCGGTGACGCCGGAGCCGCACATCGTCACCGGCCGGGTTGATCCATCGATGCCGGCGGCGGCGAAGCGGGCGCGCAGCGCTTCGGGCGCAAGCATGGTAGCGTCGTCGCCCAGCAGTTCGGAATAGGGCAGCGAGCGGGCGCCGGGCACATGGCCGCCGCGCATGCCGGGGCGCGGCTCGGGCACCGCGGCGGCGTAGCGGCCGGCGGTGCGGGCATCGAGCAGGGTTTCGTGCCGCAGGGCGATATTGGCCTCGATCGCGGCCCGGTCGCGGATGCGGGCGGCATCGAGGCGGGGGGCGAAGCGCCCGCGTGGGCGCGGGCGCGCGGGCCGGAGTCGAGCCTTCGCCCTTCCTGGCGCCATTTGGGCAGCCCGCCATCGAGCACGGCGACGTTTTCATGGCCGAACACGCGGAACATCCACCAGCCGCGGGCCGCCGAGAACAGGCCGCGCTGGTCGTAGACGACGATGCGGGAATCGTTGCCGACGCCGAGCGCCTCAACCGCGGCGGCGAAGCCTGCCTCGTCCGGCAGCATGTGCGGCAACGGCGAGGCGGTGTCGGCGATCCGCTCGATATCGAAGAAGGCGGCGCCGGGCAGGTGGGCTGCCTCGAACAGGGCGGCCGCGTTCTGCGTTTCGTTGGGGAGGTAGAAAGACGCGTCGAAAAGGATCAGCGCCGGATCATCGAGTATCGCGGCGAGAGCCTCTGTTGAGATCAGCGGGGACGACATGGGCGAAGTGTAACGCGCCGGCAGCGGTTTGTCTCCCTGCCGGCGCGGGAAATCAGGCCATGGCCGGTTCCAGCATCCGCCGTACCTCGGCGGCCGCGGCGCGGCCCTTGATGGCGTCGCGCCAGGCGCCTTCGGCGACGCGCTGATGGGTCATCACCGCATCGTCGGCGCTGGTGATCATGGCGACGCCGGTCTGCGCGTCGGGCGGCGCATCGGTCGGGAATGGGTTCACCGCGAGGCAGGCGCGCTCGCGCGAGCGCAGGATGGCGAAGGGGCCGTTCGGATCGCCTCC
>NZ_CAJQZK010000099.1:0-10026 GCF_907164655.1 Acidocella sp. C78 | reverse complement strand
TCAGGATCGGAACGCGCTCCAATCCCATCCCCCGATCCCGCGCGTCCGACCCGATCAGTCATGCCGTTTCGCGCGTCATGGCGTTTTAATTTTCCAAAATTAAAACCACAGAAATTTTAGCTTTACTAATTAACAACCGGTCTGCCAGTCTTGCCTTCACGACGTGGAGACCACGCGGGGGACAAACGGGCACGAGCCAGAAGGTGGTGCGCAATCCAGGAGGACCATCCGATGAGCACCAGCCTTCGCCTCGAATCCCATCTCGATCACACCGCCGCCCGCACCCCCGCGCTCACCTCGTCCTGCCGGGCGATCGAGGCCCTGGCGATCGCCGCGCGGCAGATCGCCCGCCTGCTCGCCAGCGGCCCGCTGCACGGCGATCTCGGCGCCGTCATCGGCGACTCCCTCGATGGCGACGGCCAGAAGGCGCTCGATGCCATCACCCACCGCCTGATCCGCGACGCCCTCGCCGGCGCCGGGGTTCTCGCCTTCGCGTCCGAAGAGCAGGCGGCGGCGGAATATCTCGACCCCTCCGGTGATATCGCCGTCGCGATCGACCCGCTCGACGGCTCCTCGAACATCGACACGCTGGCCCCGCTCGGCACCATCTTCTCGATCCTCCCGGCCCTGCCCGCGCGGCAGGATGGTGCGGACGCGGTCTTCCTCCAGCCCGGCCGCCGCCAGCTCGCCGCCGCTTCTTCATCTACGGCCCGCGCACCGCGCTGGTCCTCACCCTGGGCGAGGGGACGCGGATCTTCACCCTCGATCCTGTCTCCGGCGCCTTCATCGACCCGCACGGCCCGGTCAGTGTGCCGGCCGAAACCCGCGAATACGCGATCAACGCCGCCAATATCCGCCATTGGAACGAGTCCATCCGCGCCTATGTCGGCGAGCTGACCGAGGGCGGCGACGGTCCTCGCGGGCGCGATTTCAACACCCGCTGGCTCGCCTCGATGGTGGGCGACGCGTTCCGCATTCTCGGCCGCGGCGGCATCTATCTCTACCCGGCGGACCGCCGCCCCGGCTACGAGCGCGGCCGCCTCCGCCTGCTTTACGAGGCGAACCCGATCGCCTTCCTGATGGAACAGGCCGGCGCCGCCGCCACCGACGGCCTGCAACCGATCCTCGACCTTGCGCCGCACGATATCCACCAGCGAATCCCGCTGGTCTTCGGCTCGGCGGAAGAGGTGCGCCGCGTCGCCCTCGCCATGCGCGAGGCCCCGGCCGCGTCCTCCCCCCTGTTCCACCGCCGCTCGCTGTTTCGCACCGACGCCGCCGCCCTCGGCCTGTCCGCATGAGCCAGCGTCATCCCATCATCTCGGTCACCGGCTCCTCCGGCGCCGGCACCACCTCGGTGCGCAACGTGTTCGAGCAGATCTTCCGCCGCGAGAAGATCACCGCCGCCTATATCGAGGGCGATTCCTTCCACCGCTACAACCGCGCCGAGATGAAGGCGCGCATGGCCGAGGCGGAGGCGGCCGGCAACCGCCATTTCAGCCATTTCAGCCCGGAGAACAATCTCCTCGCCGAGCTTGAGGAAACCTTCGCCGCCTACGCCGCCACCGGCGCCGGCCGCTACCGCCACTACATCCACGACCACGACGAGGCCGAGCGCCACGGCGGCTCGCCGGGCACCTTCACGCCCTGGCAGGATATTCCCGCGCCGACCGACATCCTGCTCTACGAGGGCCTGCACGGCGCGGTGAGGCACGGCGAAATCGACACCGGCCGCCATGCCGATATCAGGATCGGCGTCGTCCCCGTCATCAACCTCGAATGGATCCAGAAAATCCACCGCGACCGCGCCGCCCGCCGCTACTCCACCGAGGCGGTGATGGACACGATCCTGCGCCGCATGCCCGACTACATTCATTACATCTGCCCCCAATTCACCGAGACCGACATCAACTTCCAGCGCGTCCCCACGGTCGACACCTCCAACCCCTTCATCGCCCGCTGGATTCCGACCGCCGATGAATCGATCGTCGTCATCCGCTTCCGCGATCCGCACGGCATCGACTTCCCCTACCTGCTCTCCATGCTGCACGGCAGCTTCATGTCCCGCGCGAACTCGATCGCGGTGCCGGGCAACAAGTTCGACCTCGCCATGCAGCTCATCCTGACCCCGATCATCATGCAACTGATGGACCGAAGGCGCCGGGCCCTGTGACCCGCCGCCGCGCGCCGCTCTTCCGGAAGGAATCCCCATGGCCCGCATAACATTGCGTCAGCTTCTCGATCACGCGGCGGAACGCGGCTATGCCGTCCCCGCCTTCAACATCAACAACATGGAACAGGTCATCGCGATCATGGAGGCCGCCGCCGCCTGCGATGCGCCGGTGATCCTCCAGGCCTCGCGCGGCGCCCGCGCCTATGCCGGCGACCGGATGCTGGTGAAGATGATCGAGGCGGCGGAGGCGGAGCATCCGCAGATTCCCGTCTGCCTGCACCAGGATCACGGCAACGACGAATCCACCTGCCTTTCGGCGATCCAGCACGGCTTCACCAGCGTGATGATGGACGGCTCGCTGCTGGCCGACGCAAGAACACCGGCCGACTACGCCTACAACGTCGCCATCACCGCCCGCGTCACCGAGATGGCGCATCGCGTCGGCGTTTCGGTCGAGGGCGAGCTTGGCGTGCTCGGCAGTCTCGAAACCGGCACCGGCGCCGCCGAGGACGGGCATGGCGCCGAGGGCGCGCTCTCGCGCGACCAGTTGCTGACCGACCCCGACCAGGCCGTCGCCTTCGTCCGCGCCACCGGGGTCGATGCGCTGGCCGTCGCCATGGGCACCTCGCACGGCGCCTACAAATTCTCCCGCAAGCCGGATGGCGCGATCCTCGCGATGGACGTGATCAGCGCGATCAACGAGCGCATGCCCGGCCTGCATCTCGTCATGCACGGCTCATCCTCGGTGCCGCAGGAGTTGCAGGAGGCGTTCAACCGCCACGGCGGCGACATGCCGCAGACCTGGGGCGTGCCCATCGAGGAAATCCTCAACGGCATCCGCCACGGCGTGCGCAAGGTGAATATCGACACCGACTGCCGCCTCGCCATGGCCGCCGCCATCCGCAAGGTCGCCACCGTGAACCGCGCGGAATTCGATCCCCGCCAGTTCCTGAAACCCGCCATCGCGGCCCTGCGCGATCTCTGCCGCGCGCGCTTCCAGGCCTTCGGCACCGCCGGCCAGGCGGCGCGAATCAAGTCCCAGCCCCTCGCTGCCATGGCCCGCCACTACGCCTCCGGCGCCCTCGATCCCGTGATCGATGTCGGCCGCGCCGCTTGATGACACCAGAAGACGGAGTCCGCATCATGGATACGCCAAACCCTAACATCACCGACGAGGCCCAGACCGTTCGCGGCAAGGCGCGCTACAAGTCCGGCGTCCTCGAATACCGCAAGATGGGCTACTGGGAACCCGATTACGAACCGAAGATCACCGATGTCATCGCGCTGTTCCGCATCACCCCGCAGGACGGCGTCGATCCGGTGGAGGCCGCCGCCGCCGTCGCCGGCGAAAGCTCGACCGCGACCTGGACCGTCGTCTGGACCGATCGTCTGACGGCCTGCGAGAAATACCGCGCCAAGGCCTACCGGGTCGATCCGGTGCCCAACGCGCCCGGCCAGTATTTCGCCTATATCGCCTACGATCTCGCCCTGTTCGAGCCGGGCTCGATCGCCAACCTCACCGCCTCGATCATCGGCAACGTGTTCGGCTTCAAGCCGCTCAAGGCGCTGCGTCTTGAAGACATGCGGCTGCCCGTCGCCTATGTGAAGACGTTCGACGGCCCGGCGACCGGCATCGTCGTCGAACGCGAGCGGCTCGACAAGTTCGGCCGCCCCCTGCTCGGCGCGACGGTCAAGCCCAAGCTCGGCCTCTCGGGGCGCAATTACGGCCGCGTCGTCTACGAGGCGCTGAAAGGCGGCCTCGACTTCACCAAGGACGACGAGAACATCAACTCCCAGCCCTTCATGCACTGGCGCGACCGGTTTCTCTACTGCATGGAGGCGGTGAACAAGGCGCAGGCCGCGACCGGCGAGGTCAAGGGCACCTACCTCAACGTCACCGCCGGTACGATGGAGGACATGTACGAACGCGCCGCCTTCGCCCACGAGCTTGGCTCGTCCATCATCATGATCGATCTCGTCATCGGCTACACGGCGATCCAGTCGATGTCGAAATGGGCCCGCCGGCACGACATGATCCTGCACCTGCATCGCGCCGGCCACGGCACCTACACGCGCCACAAGACGCACGGCGTCAGCTTCCGGGTGATCTCGAAGTGGATGCGGCTCGCCGGCGTCGATCACATCCACGCCGGCACCGTGGTCGGCAAGCTCGAAGGCGATCCGCTGACCACCCGCGGCTTCTACGACATCCTGCGCGAGGACTACAACGAAACCCGTTACGAACACGGCATCTTCTTCGATCAGGAC
This sequence comes from Acidocella sp. C78, assembly GCF_907164655.1. Taxonomy (NCBI): domain Bacteria; kingdom Pseudomonadati; phylum Pseudomonadota; class Alphaproteobacteria; order Acetobacterales; family Acidocellaceae; genus Acidocella; species Acidocella sp. C78. The sequence continues at coordinate 5,588 of NZ_CAJQZK010000099.1, read as the reverse complement.
TGGGCCGGCACGCGCAAGGTCATGCCGGTCGCCTCGGGCGGAATCCATGCCGGGCAGATGCACCAGCTGCTGCATCATCTCGGCGAGGATGTCGTCCTGCAATTCGGCGGCGGCACGATCGGCCACCCGCAGGGCATCGCCGCCGGGGCGATGGCGAACCGCGTCGCGCTGGAAGCGATGATCCTCGCCCGCAACGAAGGGCGCGACTATCTGGCCGAAGGCCCGCAGATTCTCAACGACGCCGCGCGCCACTGCCTGCCGCTGCGCCAGGCGCTCGATACCTGGGGCGAGGTCAGCTTCAACTACGCCTCGACCGACACGCCCGATTTCGTCCCCACCGCCATGCCGGCCTACTGACGGAGCGTTATCATGAGACTGACCCAGGGCTGCTTTTCGTTTCTCCCCGATCTGACCGATGAACAGATCAGCCGCCAGATCCAGTACTGCCTCGACAAGGGCTGGGCGGTGAACCTCGAATACACCGACGATCCGCACCCGCGGAACACCTACTGGGAGATGTGGGGCCTGCCGATGTTCGACATCCGCGACGCGAAGGCGATCATGTCGGAACTCGCGGAATGCCGCCGCATCCACGACGACTGCTATATCCGCCTCTCGGCCTTCGATGCGACGCACACATGGGAGTCGCTGCGCATTTCCTTCATCGTGCAGCGGCCGCGGGACGAGCCGGGCTTCATGCTGACCCGCGCCGAGGCCGCTGGCCGCACCCTGCGCTATGAAACCCGCGCCTATGTCGTGCAGAAGCCCGAAGGCGCGCGCTACGGCAATTCCGGGTGAGGGGGGTGTCATGCCGGAAACCATGACGGACGCCCCCGCCCCGGGCGAGACGGTCGATCTCCGCGCCGCGTTCGACGGCGCCGGGATCGGCGAGGTGCTGGCGGGGCTGGAGCGCGATCTTGTCGGGCTGCGTCCGGTCAAGGCGCGCATCCGCGAGATCGCCGCGCTGCTGCTGGTCGAGCGCGTCCGCCAGGGGTGCGGCCTCGCCACCGAGGCGCCGACGCTGCACATGTCCTTCACCGGCAATCCCGGCACCGGCAAGACGACGGTGGCGCTGCGCATGGCCTCCATCCTCAAGGCGCTCGGCTTCGTCCGCCAGGGACAGCTCGTCTCCGTCACCCGCGACGACCTGGTCGGCCAGTATATCGGCCACACCGCGCCAAAGACCAAGGAGATCCTGAAAAAGGCCATCGGCGGCGTGCTGTTCATCGACGAGGCGTACTACCTCTACCGCCCCGACAACGAACGCGATTACGGCCAGGAAGCGATCGAGATCCTCCTGCAGGTGATGGAGAACCAGCGCGAGGACCTGGTCGTGATCCTCGCCGGCTATGCCGACCGGATGGAGGATTTCTTCACCCTCAATCCCGGCTTCCGCTCGCGCATCGCCCATCACATCGACTTTCCGGACTATGCGGATGACGAGCTGCTGGCGATCAGCGAGTCGATGCTGGCCCGCCAGCATTACCGCCTCTCGCCCGAGGCCGGCGCGGTCATGGCGCGCTACATCGCCCGCCGCCGCGCCCAGCCCTATTTCGCCAATGCCCGCTCGATCCGCAACGCGCTCGATCGCGCGCGGCTGCGCCAGGCCAACCGGCTGATGGCCGCCCCCCAGCCGATCCCGAAAGCGGCGCTGACGATCATCGAACCGGCGGACCTGCTGGCCAGCCGCGTATTCGCCGCCCCGGCGGCGGACGGTTCTGACTGATGATATCGCAGCGCACGATCTCCCGCCGGATCGCGGGTCGCGCTCACGGAAACAGCCGCGTCGCCGTCCATCCCGCGCCGGCGCGGCTGAACACCGCCCGGTCATGCAGGCGGAACTCCCGGTCCTGCCAGAACTCGATCGTCTCCGGCGTCACCTGCCAGCCCGACCAGTGCGGCGGGCGCGGGATCGGCCCGTCGGCATAGCGCGCCGTCGCCTCCTCCAGCCGCCGTTCCAGCTCGTCCCGCGCGCCGAGCGGCCGCGACTGGTCGGACGCCCAGGCGCCGAGCCGCGAAATCCGCGGCCGGCTGTCGAAATACGCATCCGCCTCGGCCTCGGGCACCGCGCGGCACCGCCCTTCGATGCGGATCTGCCGCCGCAGCGACTTCCAGTGGAACAGCAGCGACACTGCCGGATTCGCCCGGATCTCCAGCGATTTGCGGCTTTCCAGGTTTGTGTAAAAAACAAATCCGGTTTCATCCCACGATTTCAGCAGCACGATCCTGGCCGAGGGGCGGCCCTCCGGCGTCGCGGTGGCCAGCGTCATCGCATTGGGATCGTTGGGCTCTGCGGCTTCGGCGTCCTGCATCCACGCGGCGAAAAGCCGGAACGGATCGGCACTGATATCGATCATCGGTTGCTCTCTCTCCCGTGTCGCAATATCTGATAGTCCAAGCCGCCCCCCGCCACCACCCCGGCCGGGCCGGCCGCGACATGCCAGACTGGAGCCCCCGACATGCAGGAATCCGCCCCGACCTACCCGCTCACCGGCACGCTGATGCGTGGCAAGCGCGGCGTCATCATGGGGGTTGCGAACAACCGCTCGATCGCCTGGGCCATCGCGCAGGCCGTCGCGCGCAGGGCGGCGAGCTCGCCTTCACCTATCAGGGCGAAGCGCTGGAAAAGCGCATCCGCCCGCTCGCCGATAGTGTCGGGTCCGACCTCGTCATCCCCTGCGACGTCACCGACGACGCGGCGCTCGACGACGCCTTCGCCGCCATCGCCGACCGCTGGGGCGAGATCGACTTCCTCGTCCACGCCATCGGCTTCGCCGACAAGCAGTTCCTCCGCGGCCGCTATGCCGACACGCCGCGCGCCGCCTTCCTCCAGGCGATGGACATTTCCTGCTTCTCCTTCACCGCGGCGGCGCAGCGCGCCTCGGCGCTGATGAAGCACGGCGGCGCGATGGTGACGCTCACCTATCTCGGCGCCGAGCGCGTCACCCCGCATTACAACGTCATGGGCGTGGCCAAGGCGGCGCTGGAATCCTCGGTGCGCTACCTCGCCGCCGATCTCGGGCGCGACGCGATCCGGGTCAACGGCCTGTCCGCCGGCCCGATCAAGACGCTCGCCGCCTCCGGCATCGGCGATTTCAGCTACATCCTGAAATGGAACCAGCTCAACGCGCCGCTGGAGCGCAATGTGGCGCTCGAGGAAGTCGGCGCCTCCGGGCTCTATCTGCTGTCCGACCTCTCGCGCGGCGTCACCGGCGAGATTCACCACGTCGATTGCGGCTATCACATCGTCGGCATGAAGAACCCGATGGCGCCGGATATCGACGCCGTCGAGTAATCCCCCGCGCCGGGCGCGATCTCAGATTGGCTTATGCGCCCGGTCGATCAGCCGCCGCAGCAGGCCGGGCTTCTTCTCCGGCCGCGCCGTGGCGGCCACCGCCGAAGCCGCCTCGGCGGCGCGGCGCTCCTTGGTCTTCAGCCACTCGTCAAGGCTCATATTGGCCTTGGCGGCGCGCTTGCGTTCATAGTCGAGCTGGGCGTCGGTCATCTTGCGGGTCATGCGCGCGCCTGTGCCAGAACAACCCGCCGGTATCAAGCGCCCCCGCGCGCATCCCGCCCGCCGGCGCCGAAGCGCCGCAGCATCCCCCGCTCGACGGCGCCGAGCGCGGCATAGATCACGATCCCGGTCAGCGCGAGCAGGGTGAGGGCGGCGAACATGCGCGGAATCTCCAGCCGGTAGCCCGCCTCCAGAATCCGCCCGGCCAGCCCCCCGGCAAACCCGCCCGAACTCGCGACGAACTCCGCCACCACCGCGCCCACCAGCGCCAGCGTGCCGGCAATCCGCAGCCCGGCGAGAAAGAAGGGCAGGGCGGACGGCAGCCGCAGCAGCGCCAGCGTCTGCCATCGGCTCGCCCCGTTCAGCCGGAACAGGTCGGCAAGCTCCGGCGGCGTCGCCGCCAGCCCCGCGGCGGTGTTCGACAGCACCGGAAAGAACGCGACGATGGTGGCGCACACCACCATGGCGGCGAATTGCTGATGCACCCAGATGATGATCAGCGGCGCGATGGCGACCACCGGCGTCACCTGCAACACCACCGCCCAGGGCTGGATCGCCGCGCGCGCCAGCCGGCTCGCCGCCATCGCCAGCGCCAGCGCCATGCCGAGCAGCGCGGCCGCCAGCAGCGCCGCCCCCGTCACCGCGAGGGTCGAGACCAGCGAGAGCAGCAGCGAGCCCCGATCCGCCCAGAACGCCGCGACGATCGCCGCCGGCCCCGGCAGCACATAGGGCTTCACCCGCAAGCCGATCACCAGCCCCTGCCACATCGCCAGCGCCGCGAGGCCGAAAACCACCGGCGCGTAACGCTCGGCGCGGCTCATGCCGGCATCACCGCGCGCAGCGTCTGCGTCACCTCGCGCACCAGCGCCGCATAGGCCGGATCGGTCCGCCGGTCCCCGCCCGCGGCGAGCGGACTGGCAATCTCCGCGGCGATCCGCCCGGCCGCGGCGTCATCACCACGATGCGCGAGGCGAGATACGCCGCCTCGTAGATCGAATGGGTCACGAACACGATCGTGCTCCCCGTCTCCCGCCACAGCGCCAGCAGATCGTCCTGCAACCGGTTGCGCGTAAACTCGTCGAGGGCGGCGAAAGGCTCGTCCATCAGCAGCAGCCGCGGCCGCGACACCAGCGCCCGCGCGATCGCCACCCGCATCCGCATCCCGCCCGACAGCGCCGCAGGCTTCGCATCCTCGAACCCGGCCAGCCCGAGCCGCGCCAGCAGGCCATGCACCAGGGCCGCGTCGCCCTCGAAGCGCCGCCCGGCGAGGCGAAGCGGCAAATGCACGTTCCGCGCGGCACTCGCCCAGGGCAGCAGCGTCGCGTCCTGGAACACGAAGCCGATCTCCCCCGCGCCGGGCGCGGCCCCGCCCTCCCAGGCCAGAAGTCCCGCATCCGGCGCGTCGAGCCCGGCCAGCAGCCGCAGCAGCGTCGACTTGCCGCAGCCCGAGGGGCCGAGCAGGGCGACGAACTCGCCCCGCCCGATCGCCGCGTCGATCCCCGCGAGCGCGACCGTCCCGGCCCCGAACCGCCGCGTCACCCGCTCCAGCCGTACCATCTCAGCGCGCGGCCGCGTTCCCCTTCGGCAGGAAGCGCAGCGTATAGGCCTTGCGATAGTCGAACTGCGCCGGATACAGCCCGGCCGCGCGCATCTGCGCGTAGAAGCCCTTCCACCGCGCATCGGTCATCCCGCCGATGCCGATCTTCGCCGTGGTGGCATCCTCGACCACCTGATGCGCCTTGAGCTGGTCATAGCCGAATTTCAGCAGCGCCGGCGTCATGTCCGGGTTGGCCTTGCGGATCAGCGCGAAGGCGGGCGCCGGATTGCCGTCGAGATAGGATTTCCACCCTTCCGCCGAGGCGGCGATGAAGCGGCGCACCACCGAAGGGTCGGTCTTCGCCAGCTTGCGCGAGGTCGCGATCAACTCGCCATACCCGTCGAACCCCGCCTGGTCGAGCCGCAGCACCACCGGGAAATGCCCGGTCTTCTGCTTCACCAGAAACGGCTCCGAGGTGAGAAACCCCTGCACCACGAGGTCCTTGCTGGTGAAGAACGGGGCGAGACTGAAATCATA
>NZ_CAJQZK010000098.1:0-19504 GCF_907164655.1 Acidocella sp. C78 | reverse complement strand
CGGACGAGTATGCCGAGCGCCAGCGGATCACCAGCCTGCGCGAGGGCGGCACCATTCTCGGCATCCTGATCTCGGCGCTGGCACCGGTGCTGCTCGGCATCACCGCGCATGTCGGGCAGGCGCATCTGCTCGCGCTGCTGACGATCGGTCTGGCGGGGCCGGCGGTGGCGCTCGCGCTGGTCGCGGTGCCGGACCCGCCCGCCGTGCGGCGCGCGGCGCCGGCGGGGCTTGGCGCGGCGCTGCTTCTGATCGGCGGCAATGCGCCGTTCCGCCGGCTGATTCTGGCCTGGCGGTGAACGGGCTGGCGAACGGGCTGCCGGCGGCGTTGATTCTGATCGTGTTCGACAAGGTGCTGCACGCGCCGGATGCCTCGGGGCCGATCCTGCTGGTCTATTTCGCGGCCGGCGTCGTCTCGGTGCCGCTGTGGCTGACGCTGTCGGTGCGGGTGGGCAAGCACCGGGCCTGGACGATCGCGATGGCGGTTTCGGGCGTCGCCTTCGCCTTCGTGCCGACGATCCTGCGCACGGCGCATCCGCTGGTCTGGTTCGGCGTGATCAGCCTGTTCACCGGCGCCGGGCTGGGGGCGGATTTCACCATTCCGCCGGCGATTCAGGCGGATGTCGTCGATGTCGACGAGCTGGCGAGCGGGGAGAGGCGGGCGGGGCTGTATTTCGCCGCGGCGACGATGGCGCAGAAGGCCGGCAACGCGCTGGCGCCGGGCATCGCCTTTCCGCTGCTGGGGCTTGCGGGATTTTCGACCCACGGCCAGAACGGGTCGATGCAGGTCATGTTTCTTCTCGTGCTCTATTGCGGCGTGCCGGCGGCGCTGAAGATCGCCGCCGCCGCGATCATGCGGCGCTTCCCGATCGACCGGGCGGCGCAGGAGGAGCTGCGCGCGGCGATCGCGGTGCGGGCGTGACGGCGCTGCCGCCGCCGGGCGCGAAGCTGCGGGTGGTGGGGGACGTGCATGGCGATTCCGCTGCCTTCGCCGCGGCCTGTGCCACGGAGCGCTTCATCGTTCAGCTCGGCGACCTGGTGGATGACGGGCCGGACACGCCGGGCGCGCTGCGGCTGATGTTCGGCCTGCTGGATGCGGGGCGCGGGCTCTTCCTGCTCGGCAATCACGACTACAAGCTGGCCCGCGCGCTGCGCGGCGACAGCGTGCAGGTGGGCGAGGCGCTCGCGGCCACAATCGCGTCGCTCGATCCGGCGACGGCGGCGCGGGCGGTGGCGGAGATTGGCCGGGCGCCGGCCTGGATCGTCGCCGGGCGGGCGGTGTTCGTGCATGGCGGGTTCGACCCGGCGATGTTGTTTACCCCGCGCGGACGATGGCGGGCAAGCGCGACCGCTTGCTGGCCCGCGCGCTCTATGGCCAGACCACCGGGCGGGTGACGGCGATGGGCAAGCCCGAGCGCGTGCTCGACTGGGTGGACCGGATTCCCGAGGGCATGACGGTTTATTGCGGCCACGACCAGCGCAGCACCAACGGCCGGCCGCTGACGCTGGAAGGGCGCGGCGGCGGGCGGGCGGTTATGATGGATACCGGCGCCGGCAAGGGCGGACACCTGTCCTGGCTGGATATCGATTTGCCCTGATCTCCTGAACGGAGATGAGTATGTCCCGATCTCCAGGGCGGAGATCGGGACATGCCAAGGTTAGTTCATCCGACGAATTGTCAGATGTGCAGCGCCCGCCCGTCGACCGCCAGGGCCGCTTCCTTCACCGCCTCGTTGAGCGAGGGATGGGCGTGGCTGGTGCGGGCGATATCCTCGGCGGAGGCGCCGAACTCGATCGCCAGCACCAGCTCGGCGATGATCGTGCCGGCATCCGGGCCGATGATATGGGCGCCGAGCAGCTTGTCGGTCGTCTTGTCGGAGAGGAGTTTCACGAAGCCGTCGGTCTCGCCCATGGCGCGGGCGCGGCCATTGGCCATGAAGGGGAACTTGCCGACCTTGTAGGCCAGACCTTCGGCTTTCAGCTCCTCCTCGGTCTTGCCGACGGAGGCGACTTCGGGCCAGGTGTAGACGACGCCGGGGATGGCGCCGTAATTCACATGGCCCGCCTGCCCGGCCAGCAGTTCGGCGAGGGCGACGCCCTCTTCCTCGGCCTTGTGGGCGAGCATCGGGCCGGCGATGACATCGCCGATCGCGTAGATGCCCGGCACATTGGTGGCGAAATGGCCATTCGTCCGGACCCGGCCGCGCTCGTCGGTGGCGACACCGACCGCATCGAGCCCGAGACCCTCGGTATGGGCGCGGCGGCCGATCGCGACGAGGACGACATCGGCCTCCAGCGTTTCGGCGGCACCGCCCTTGGCGGGTTCGAGCGTGAGGGTGACGCCCTTCGCGGTCTTCGAGGCGCCGGTGACCTTGGTGCCGAGCTTGAACTTCATGCCGAGCTTGCCGAGGGTTTTCTGGAAGGCGGTGGCGACCTCGCCATCCATCGTCGGCACCAGACGGTCGAGGAACTCGACCACGGTGACCTCGGCGCCGAGGCGGCGCCAGACGCTGCCGAGTTCGAGGCCGATATAGCCGCCGCCGATCACCACGAGATGTTTCGGCACGCTCGCCAGCGCGATGGCGCCGGTGGAGGTGACGATCTGCGTCTCGTCGACCTCGACGCCGGGCAGCGGCACGCTTTCGCTGCCGGTGGCGATGACGATGTGTTTCGCGGCGTATTCCTTGCCGTCGACCACGATGGTGCTGGCGGACTTGAAGGACGCGGCGCCCTTGAGCCAGGTGACCTTGTTCTTCTTGAAGAGGAACTCGACGCCCTTGGTGTTGGCGCCGACGACCTCGTCCTTGTGGCCCATCATCTTGCCGAGATCGAAGGCGACGTTTTCGGCGGTGACGCCGTGGCGGGCGAAGCCGTGCAGAAGCTCGTGGTAGTTCTCGGAGGATTGCAGCAGCGCCTTGGAGGGGATGCAGCCCACATTGAGGCAGGTGCCGCCGAGGGTCGCGCGCTTTTCCACGCACGCGACCTTCATGCCGAGCTGGGCCGCGCGGATGGCGCAGACATAGCCGCCCGGACCGGCCCCGATGACGATGACGTCGAACTGATCGGCCATGACGCTCTCCTCAGATGTCCAGCAGCAGGCGGCGGGGGTCCTCGATGCTTTCCTTCACCCGGACGAGGAAGGAGACCGCCTCGCGGCCATCGATGATGCGGTGGTCGTAGGACAGCGCGAGATACATCATCGGCCGGATCTCGACCTTGCCGCCGACCGCCATCGGGCGATCCTGGATTTTATGCATGCCGAGGATGGCGGATTGCGGCGGGTTGATGATCGGCGTGGACATCAACGAGCCGAACACGCCGCCATTGGTGATGGAGAACGACCCGCCCGAAAGCTCGTCGAGCTTCAGCGCGCCGTCACGGGCGCGCTTGCCGAAATCGGCGATGGCGCCCTCGATCTGCGGGACGTTCATCTGGTCGGCGTCGCGCAGCACCGGCACGACGAGGCCGGAGGGGCTGGAGACGGCGATGCCCATGTTGACGAAGTTCTTGTAGACGATCTCGTCGCCGTCGATCTCGGCGTTGACCGCCGGGAACTCGCGCAGCGCGGCGACGCAGGCGCGGACGAAGAAGCTCATGAAGCCGAGGCGGACGCCCTTGTGCTTCTTCTCGAACACGTCCTTGTATTCGGAGCGCAGCGCCATCACCGGGCCCATGTCCACCTCGTTGAAGGTGGTGAGCATGGCGGCGGTGTTCTGCGCTTCCTTCAGCCGGGCGGCGATGGTCTTGCGCAGGCGGGTCATCTTCACCCGTTCCTCGCGGGCATCGGCGGCGCGCTGGGCCTTGGGCGCTGCGGGCGCCGGGGCGGCGGCCGGCGTCTCGATGAAGGCGAGCACGTCGCCCTTGGTGATGCGGCCGTCCTTGCCGGTGCCATCGACCCGGGCGGCGTCGATCTTCTGCTCGGTCATCATCTTTTGCGCGGCGGGCATCGGCGCGTGGCCGCTGCGGGCGACCGGGCCGGAGGGCGGCGGCGGCGGGTTGACGCCGGGCTGCGGGTTGGCGGCCGGGCGGGCTTCCGCCGCGGGCTCGGCCGGTTTCGGCGCGGCGCCGGCGCCGGCGCCGAGCGTGCCGAGCAGGGCGCCGACCTCGACCTCGGCCCCCTCATCGGCGGCGATCGCCTCGATCGTGCCGGCCTGCGGCGCGTTGACCTCGACGGTGACCTTGTCGGTCTCCAGCTCGACGATCGGCTCGTCCTGGGCGACGGTTTCGCCCACTTTCCTGATCCAGCGCGCGACGGTCGCGGTGGTCACGCTCTCGCCGAGGGTGGGAACCTTGATTTCGGTGCTCATGCTTCCTGCCTTACTTCCTGTTCCTGCCCGCGCCTCAGACGCCGAGCGCTTCCCTGACCAGGGCCGTCTGCTCGGCGGCGTGGATTTTCGCAAGCCCCGTCGCCGGGCTCGCCGCCGCCTTGCGGCCGGCGAAGCGCGGGCGCGAGGCGGCCATTTTCGTCGCGGCGCACTCCAGCGCCGCCTCGATCCGGCGGTCGAGGAAGTGCCAGTAGCCCATGTTCTCGGGCTCTTCCTGGCACCAGATCACCTCGGCGTTCACGTAAGCCTCGATCGCGGCCTTCAGCGCCTTCTTGGGGAAGGGATAGAGCTGCTCGATCCGCACGATCGCGACATCGTCGATCCCGCGGTCGCGCCGCTCGGCGAGCAGGTCGTAATAGACCTTGCCGGAGCAGAGCACGACGCGGCGGATTTTCTCGGGGGCCGCCAGCGCGTCGGTCTCGGGGATGACGGTGCGGAAGGCGGAGCCGTTGGTCATGTCCTCCAGCGCCGAGATCGCGAGCTTGTGCCGCAGCAGGGATTTCGGCGTCATGATGATCAGCGGCTTGCGGAAGTTCCGCTTGAGCTGGCGGCGCAGCGCGTGGAAATAATTGGCCGGGGTGGTGATGTTGCACACCGCCATGTTGTTCTCGGCGCAGAGCTGGAGGAAGCGCTCGGGGCGGGCGGAGGAGTGTTCAGGCCCCTGCCCTTCATAGCCATGCGGCAGCAGCATGGTCAGGCCGGACATGCGCAGCCACTTGCTCTCGCCGGCGGCGATGAACTGGTCGATGATGACCTGCGCGCCATTGGCGAAGTCGCCGAACTGGCCTTCCCAGAGCACCAGGGTGCGCGGGTCGGCCAGCGAGTAGCCGTATTCGAAGCCGAGCACGCCGGCCTCGGAGAGCAGCGAGTTGAAGATCTCGATGCGGGACTGCGCCTCGTCGATATTGTTGAGCGGGACGTATTCGTTCTGGTTGGTCTGGTCGATCAGCACGGCGTGGCGCTGGCTGAACGTGCCGCGCTGGCAGTCCTCGCCGGAGAGGCGGACGCGATGGCCTTCGAGCAGGAGGGAGCCGAAGGCCAGGGCCTCGCCGGTCGCCCAGTCGATCCCCTCGCCGGTGCGGATCATCTCGGCCTTGGCTTCGAGCTGGCGGGCGATTTTCGGGTTGACCTCGAAGCCCTCGGGGACGTGGGCGAGGGACTCGCCGATGCGGCGCAGCGTTTCGAGGGTGATGGCGGTGGGTTCCTCGGTCTCGCCCTCCTCGTCGCGCGCGGAGTTGAGGCCGGCCCAGTGGCCTTCCAGCCAGTCCGCCTTGTTGGGCTTGTAGCTGGCGGCGGCCTTGTAGGCCTCTTCCAGGGTGGCGACGAAATCCTTGTGGATCTGGTCGGATTCGGCGGTGCCGACCGCGCCCTCGGCGGCGAGGCGCTCGGCGTAGAGGGTGCGGGTGGTCTTGCGGCCGCGGATCGCCTGATACATCAGCGGCTGGGTGAAGGCGGGCTCGTCGGTCTCGTTATGGCCGTGGCGGCGGTAGCAGACCAGGTCGATCACCACGTCCACCCCGAATTCCTGGCGGAACTCGGTGGCGAGCCGGGCGACGAAGACCACCGCCTCGGGATCGTCGCCGTTCACGTGGAAAATCGGCGACTGCACGGATTTGGCGACATCGGTGCAGTAGAGGCCGGAATAGGCGTGGGCCGGCACGGTGGTGAAGCCGATCTGGTTGTTCACCACGATATGTATCGTGCCGCCGGTGCGGTAGCCGATGAGCTGGCTCATCGCCAGGGTTTCGTAGACCAGGCCCTGGCCGGCGAAGGCGGCGTCGCCATGCATGAGGATGCCCATGACCGAGCGGCGGCCGCGGGTGTCGCCCGCCATGTCCTGCCGGGCGCGTACCTTGCCGGCGACCACGGGATCGACCGCCTCGAGATGCGAGGGGTTGGGTTGCAGCGAGAGATGCACCTTGCGGCCGGCGATCGTCAGGTCGGTCGAGGTGCCGAGATGGTATTTGACGTCGCCCGAGCCCTGCACCGCATCCGGCTTGAAGCTCTCGCCGCCGAATTCGGAGAAGACCGCGGTGAAGGGTTTCTTGACGATGTTGACCAGCGTGTTGAGCCGGCCGCGATGCGGCATGCCGATGGCGATTTCGCCCACACCGCTCTCCGCCGCCGTCTCGATGATGGCGTGCAGCGCGGGGATGGTGCTTTCGCCGCCTTCGAGGCCGAAGCGCTTGGTGCCGACATAGCGGCGCTGGCAGAAGGTCTCGAAGCCCTCGGCCTCGGTGAGCTGGGTGAGGACGCGGCGCTTGCCGGCCGCGTCGAGCGCGGTGCGCCAGGGCGCACCCTCGACGCGGCGCTGAATCCAGGATTTCTGCTCGGGGTCCTGGATGTGCATGAACTCGACGCCGATCTTGCCGCAATAGCTCTCGCGCAGGATGGCGATGATCTCGCGCATCGTCGCGGTTTCGCGGCCCAGCACCATGTCGATGAAGATCGGCCGGTCCATGTCGGCGTCGGTGAAGCCGTAGCTCGCGGGATCAAGCTCGGGGTGGGGGCCGGGCCGGCGCAGGCCGAGCGGATCGAGATCGGCTTGGAGATGGCCGCGCACGCGATAGGCCCGGATGAACATCAGGGCACGGATCGAATCGATCGTGCCCTGTCGGGAGAGTGGCGCCTCCTTGCCCGGCGCGGCCGGGGCGGCGGGTCGCTCGAAGCTGACCGGTCGCGGCGCCCAGGAGGCGCCGGCCGCATCGCCCAGCACCGATCGCGCATCGTCGCCGAGGGCGGCGAACAGGCTGGCGAAATCCGGATCGACCGAATCGGGAGCCTCGACCCATTTCGCGTAGAGGTTGGCGATGAAGGCCGCGTTGCCGCCATTCATCGCAGTCGCAAGAATATCCACACCCGCCATCTCAGATGTCCCTCGGCCGTGTTGGGCTCATGGAGTTCGCGCCGGCACGGAGCCGGCGCGTTTCGAAAATCGTGTTCGTGACATAGTCCAATCGGTGCGGCCGTTGCACCGCCGACAATCGCCTCTGGGATGCTTTCCTTGCATGAAGCCCCCGCGATCGGAAACGGTGCGACAAACCCGACGACCTCGGCGTTACGCGCGAAGCGCCTTGACCATGGTGCTGCCCAGCGAGGCCGGGCTGTCGGCCACATGGATTCCGGCGGCTTTCATCGCCTCGATCTTGGCCTGCGCGGTGTCGCGCCCGCCGGAGATCACGGCGCCGGCATGGCCCATGCGACGGCCCGGCGGCGCGGTGACGCCGGCGATGAAGCCCACGGTGGGTTTCTTCACCTTGTTGCGCGCCAGGAACTCGGCCGCCTCGATCTCGCTCTGCCCACCGATTTCACCGATCATGATCAATGCCTCGGTTTCATCATCGGCCAGAAACATTTCCAGAACGTCAACGAAATCGAGCCCCTTCACCGGATCGCCGCCGATGCCGACACAGCTCGACTGGCCGAGCCCGGCCGCGGTGGTCTGCGCCACCGCCTCGTAGGTGAGCGTGCCGGAGCGCGAGACGATGCCGACCTTGCCGCGGCGGTGGATGTGCCCCGGCATGATGCCGATCTTGCAGGCATCCGGGGTGATGACGCCCGGGCAGTTCGGCCCGACCAGGATCGATTTCGAGCCGGCGAGCGCGCGGTGGACCTTCACCATGTCGAGCACCGGAATACCCTCGGTGATGCAGACGATCAGCGGGATCTCGGCGTCGATCGCCTCGAGGATGGCGTCCGCCGCGAAGGGCGGCGGGACGTAGATCGCGCTCGCATCGGCGCCGGTCGCCTCGCGGGCCTCGGCCACGGTGTCGAACACCGGCAGGTCGAGATGGCGGGTGCCGCCCTTGCCCGGGGTGACGCCGCCCATCACCTTGGTGCCGTAGGCGATCGCCTGTTCGGAGTGGAAGGTGCCCTGCGCGCCGGTGAAGCCCTGGGTGATGACCTTGGTTTCGGCGTTGACGAGAATAGCCATTATGCGGCCTCCTTCACGGCGGCGACGATCTTCTGCGCCGCGTCAGCGAGATTGTCGGCCGCGATGATGGGCAGGCCGGATTTGGAGAGGATGTCCTTGCCGAGCTGCACGTTGGTGCCCTCGAGGCGGACGACCAGCGGCACCGAGAGCGAGACCTCGCGCGCCGCGGCGACCACGCCCTCGGCGATCACGTCGCAGCGCATGATGCCGCCGAAGATGTTGACCAGGATGCCTTCGACATTCGGGTCCGACAGGATGATCTTGAAGGCCGCGGTGACGCGCTCCTTGGTCGCGCCGCCGCCGACATCGAGGAAGTTCGCGGGCTCGGCGCCGTAGAGCTTGATGATGTCCATCGTCGCCATCGCGAGGCCGGCGCCGTTGACCATGCAGCCGATCGAGCCATCCAGCGCCACGTAGTTCAGGCTGTGCTTGGCGGCTTCGAGTTCCTTCGGGTCTTCCTCGGCCTCGTCGCGCAGCTTTTCGAGATCGGGGTGACGGTAGAGCGCGTTGTCGTCGAAGCTGACCTTGGCGTCGAGCGCGACGACCTCGCCGGCGCCGGTGACGACCAGCGGGTTGATCTCGACGATCGCGCAATCGAGTGCCACGAAAGCCTTGTACATCGCGTTCACGAATTTCGCGAAGGCCTTCATCTGGGTGGCGTCGAGCCCGAGGCCAAAGCCGAGGCGGCGGGCGTGGAAGCCGGAGATGCCGCTCGCCGGATCGACCGCGACGCGGAGGATTTTCTCGGGGTGCGTCTCGGCGACTTCCTCGATCTCCATGCCGCCCTCGGTCGAGGCCATGATGACGATCTCGGATTTCGCGCGGTCGACCAGCAGCGAGAGGTAAAGCTCGCGCTTGATGTCGCAGCCGGCCTCGACATAGACGCGGCGGACGACGCGGCCGGCCGGGCCGGTCTGCTTGGTCACCAGCGTGTTGCCGAGCATCGCCTCGGCGGCGGCGGCGACGTCCTCGGGGGATTTCGCGAGGCGGACACCGCCCTTGCCCTCGGGATCGTCCTTGAAATGGCCGGCGCCGCGGCCGCCGGCATGGATCTGCGACTTCACGACATAGACCGGGCCGGGAAGCTTGCGCGCCGCCTCGGCGGCCTCCTCGCCGGTCCAGGCGACATGCCCGTCCAGCACCGCGACGCCATAGGATTTCAGCAATTCCTTGGCCTGGTATTCATGTATGTTCATTGGGCCCCCTTACGGTGATCATTCGCCTGTCACTCGAAACCGATTGCCTGCGCGCCGTCCGTCCCGGGCGGAGCCGCCGTCGTGCGGCCTAGACCAATGGCCGGGACGGCGCAACCGCATCTCAGGTGAGATGCGCGAGGGCGAAATAGGCCTCGCTGCGCATTTCCTCGAGGCGGGAGACGGTGCGCTCGAAGATCGCGACCCCCTCGCCCGAGGTGTAGAGGGCGGCGGGTTCCGCCGCGGCCGAGGCGTAGAGCTTCACCCGGTGCTCGTAGAGCGCGTCGATCAGGGTGATGAAGCGCCGCGCCTCGTCGAAATTGTCCGGCGACAGGCGGGGAATCCCGTCGATCAGCACGGTGTCGTAATGGGTGGCGAGGGCGAGATAATCCCCCGAGCCGAGCGCCTGGGCGCAGAGGGCCGCGAAGTCGAACCGGGCGACGCCGCTGGCGGCGAGCGGCACGGCGAGCTTGCGGCCGAAGACGGTGAGGGTTTCGGCGCACGGGGTCGCGCCGCCGGTGAGTTCGGCGAACACATCATCGAGAGCGCGCTCGGCGCGGCCATCCGCGGGGACGTACCAGTTGCGCGCACCGCGCACCCGCTCGCGCCGGTAGTCGCGCCCGCCATCGAGCACCATCACGTCGAGATGGCGCTTGAGCAGGGCGATGAAGGGGCGGAAGCTCTCATAGCCCGGCTTGTTGCGGTAGAGATCGTCCGGCAGGGTGTTGGACGTGGCGACGACGACGACGGCGCGGGCGAACAGCGCCTCGAACAGGCGGGCGAGGATCATCGCGTCGCCGATGTCGTGGACCTGGAACTCGTCGAAGCAGAGCAGCACGGAGTCGGCGGCGATGAGGTCGGCGAGGGCGAGTACCGCATCGGCGTCGGGCCGCTCGGCGCGCAGCCGGTGAAGCCGCGCATGGGCCTGCTGCATGAATTCGTGGAAATGTACCCGGCGCTTGCGCGGCACCTCGGCGGCGGCGAAGAACAGGTCCATCAGCATGGACTTGCCGCGCCCGACCTCGCCCACGAGATAGAGACCGGAGGGGTAGTCCTCCGGCACCTCGTCCACCCGCTTCTTGTTGAGCAGGCGGCCGAGCCAGCCATTGGGCAGGGCCTTGGGCGTGGGATCGTAGCCGCGCAGGCGGGACCAGAGTTCGTGCAGACGCTCGGCGGCGCGGCGCTGCACCGGGTCCGGCAGGATCGTGCCGGCCTCGATCCGCGCCCGGTAGGCCGACATCAATCCGTCATCGGTCCGCTCTGGAGCCTTCATGAGCATGAGCAGGGCGGGTAGCGCACTCCATGCGGCGGCGCAACATCGGCCCGGTGGTCAGGCGGGGACGAGGGATTGCAGGGCGAAGGCGAAGATTCCAAAAGCGATCACGCTCGCGACATAAATGAGCGAGAACCAGGCCAGTTTGCGCAACTTGTTATGGTTGCGCAAAGTGCGGTTCAGCCACGCGTCGATCGTCGTCAGCATTGTTGCGGTCTCCTGCTGCATCGTGCCCGCGGGCGGGCGGCGCGCCCCCCTCGATGCCGCCGAATTGGGGTGCGGGGGCGGCGGCGCAACCCGCGCCCGGCGCGGGGCTGGATGGCTTCCGTGTTGCCCGGCCGGGCGAAGGCGGTTATCCCGGTGTCTCTCCTGTCGTATTCCACAGTCACGAGGATGGCGAATTTGTCGATCTTGCGCCGCACCGCCCCGCTCGCCGCCGCTCTTCTGCTCGCCGGCTGCGGCCTGACGAACGACCTTGTCGGCGGCGGCGGCAACGCCCGGCTGGGCGAGCCGCGGCCGCAGGCGCCGGTGACGGGTTTCGTCGTCACCCCGGTGCCGGAGGCGAGCGTCGCCGCGCACGAGGTGTTGCAGAAAGGCGGCAACGCGGTGGACGCCGCGGTGGCGGCGGGGTTCGCGCTCGGCGTGACGCTGCCCTCGCGCGCCGGGCTCGGCGGCGGCGCCGTCTGCCTCATCGACATGCCGCATGACGAGGGCGGCACCGGCCGGCCGGTCGCGCTGCTGTTCCCGCCCGGCACGCCGCGCGGCAGCCAGGCCGGGGCCTCGCGCCCGGCGGCGGTGCCGCAGATGGCGCGCGGGCTGCTCGCCATGCAGGCGCGCTACGGCGCCCTGCCGCTCGCCGCCGATATCGCGCCCGCCGCCTCCATGGCCGGCGGCGGCGTGCCGGTGTCGCGCGCGCTGGCGGCCGATCTTGGCGTGGTGGGCGATGCGCTGCTGGCCGATCCGGCGGCGCGCAACGTGTTCGCCACCCCCGACGGCCGGCTGTTGCAGGCCGGCGAGACGCTGCGCCAGCCGGACCTCGCCGCCACGCTCGCACGGTTGCAGAGCGGCGGGGTGCTGAGCTTCTACCAGGGGCATCTGGCTGACAGCCTGCTCGCCGGGGCGGCGGAGGCGGGCGCGGGGCTGACGGCGACGGACCTGCGGGCCGATGCCGCGCGCTATGCCAGCCCGGATATCGTTCAGGCGCTCGGCGCCGAGATCGCGCTGCCGCCGACCGCCGCCGGGATCGGCACGCGCGCGGCGATCGAGGCGCTTGCGAACGCGCCGGACGATCTCGCCGGGGCGGGGCGCGATGCGATCGCCGCCGCCGCCGCCGCGCGGCATGTGACCGGGTTCGGCGCGCTGCCGGCCTCGGCGGGATATGCGATCGCCGATGCGAAGGGCGGCGTGGTCGGCTGTGCGACGACGATGAACAACCTGTTCGGCACCGGGCGGATCGCCACGGGGACCGGCATCCTGCTCGCCGCCTCGCCCAGGCGGGTCAGCCCGCCGCTGCTGAGCGTGGCGCTGGCGACTACGGATGGCGCGTTCCGCGCGGTGACGACGGGGTCGGGACAGGCGGGCGCGCCGCTCGCCGCCGGGGCGGCGATGGCCGAATCGCTGCGCGCCGGCCAGGCGATGCCGCATCCGGTGCCGGCGCCGGGCCGGGCGAATGCGATCGCCTGTTCCGGCACGCTGCCGGGCGCGCCGCACTCCTGCGCCGCCGCCGCCGATCCGCGCGGCGGCGGGCTCGCCATCGGGTCGCGCTGAGGCGGCGATGGCACTGAAAACCGGCACGGCGGCGCGGGTTCCGCCCTTTCTGGTGATGGACGTGATTTCGGCGGCCAACGCGCTCGCCGCGAGTCCGGCGGCGGCGAACCGGCGGGTGATCCGCATGGAAGTCGGCCAGCCCGGCGCCGGCGCGCCGGAGGGGGTGCGCCGCGCCATCGCCGCCGCGATGGCGGGGGGTGATCCGCTCGGCTATACCGAGGCGCTGGGCCTTGCCGGGCTGCGCCAGCGGATCGCGGCGCATTACGCCGACTGGTACGGGCTCGACCTGCCGGCCGCGCGCATCGCGGTGACCGCCGGGGCCTCGGGCGGGTTTCCGCTGGCCTTCCTCGCCGCCTTCGAGCCGGGGGATACGATCGCCCTCGCCGCGCCGTGCTATCCGCCCTATCTGAACATCATGACCGCGCTCGGGCTGCGGCCGCTGCTGCTGCCGGCGACCGAGGCGACCGGGTTCCAGCCGACGGTGGCGATGATCGAGGCGCTCGATCCGCAGCCGGACGGGCTGCTGATCGCCTCGCCGGCCAATCCGACCGGGGCGATGCTGCACCCCGACGACCTCGCCGCCCTCGCCCGGCATTGCCATGCGAACGGTATCCGGCTGATCAGCGACGAGATCTATCATGGCCTGACCTATGGCAAGACGGCCGCGACCGCCGCCGCCTTCAGCCCCTCGGCGATCGTGATCAACTCGTTCTCGAAATATTTCTCGATGACGGGATGGCGCGTCGGCTGGATGGCGCTGCCGGAGGAGCTGGTGCGGCCGGTGGAGTGCCTGGCGCAGAACATGTTCATCTGCGCGCCGCATGTCGCCCAGCGCGCGGCGGCGGCGGCGTTCGACTGCCACGCCGAGCTGGCGGCGCGGCGCGATGCCTATGCCCGCTCGCGCGCCCTGCTGCTCGACGCCCTGCCCCGCGCCGGGATGACGAAGCTCTCGCCGGCGGATGGCGCCTTCTACATCTATGCCGATATCGCCGCGAGCGGGCAGGACAGCGCCGAATTCTGCCGGGCGATGCTGCACGACCTGCACATCGCCGCGACACCGGGGCATGATTTCGACACCGCGCGCGGCGGCGATTTCGTGCGGTTTTCGTATTGCGCCGACGAGACCGACATCGCCGAGGCGGCGCGCCGGCTGACCGCGGCGCCGCCCGGCAGGTGAAACGCCCTATCATATTGATAAATAGAGCATCTTTATCCGATCAGATGTTTCCATCTGATCGGATGATGCTCTAGTAGGAGCCGAAGGCGACCCCGCTGGTGGGATCGACATAGACCATTTCATCGGCGACCCGGCGGACGCCGCCGATTCCCTCGGCCAGCACGATCAGCGCCATCCGCTCGGCATCGCTGAAGACCGGGCCGGAGAGGGTCGCCACACCGTGATCGACCCTGACCTCGATGGTCGCCTTGGGCGCCCAGTTGGTTTTCTCGATGGCGGCGCGGATGCGGGTGGCCACCACGTCGTCGCTCACCGGGGTATCCTCGATCACCAGCAGGGCGGTGATCAGGCGGGAGAGGATGTTGCGCCGGTTGAGCATGCCGAGCAGGACCTCGCCCTGGACGACCGGCAGCTGCTTCACATGGTAGGTTTCCATGATGTCGATCGCATCGCTCAGCGGCGTGTCGGGGCCGACGCTGCGGACCGGCGTGGTCATGATTTCGCCGACATGGCGGCCGCGGGTGCGGGCGAACTGGCGGGCCGAGGTTTCCGGCGCCAGGAAGCCGCGCCACCAGCCGATTTCCGGCACGGTTTCAAGCTCGGGGCGGCGGAGCATGTCGCCATCGGTGACGATTCCGAGCAGGCGGCCGCCGCGGTCGATGACAGGAAGGGCCGAGAGGTTCTGGTCGAGCATGATGCGACCGGCATCGGCGAGGGTGGTTTCGGGCTCGACGGTGAGCGGCCCCACCGTCATGATCTCGCGCACGTTCATCGGGTCCTCCTTCTGGATGAAGGCGATGATGGTCGCCCTGCCCGGCTCGCGCATTGACCTGCGTCAACCGCTGCCGGCGGATCAGGCGCCGGCGCGGGCGATGTCGTGCAGGGCGTGCGGCCTGACGACGCTGATGTTGTGGTCCGGCGTCACCTCGATCACGCCCTGCTTGCGCAGCGCGGAGAGGGCGCGGGAGACGGTTTCGATGGTCAGGCCGAGATAGTCCGCAAGATCGGTGCGGGTCATCGGCAGGCGCAGCGAATCGGTGCCGCCGCCGCACAGGATCGCCCGGCGGCTCCAGCCGTCGATGAAGCTGGCGAGCCGCTCGATGGCGCTCTTGCGACCGAGCAGGAGCATCTGTTCCTGGGCGACGATCAGCTCGTGCGAGGCGACATCGAGCAGGCGGCGCTCGATGGCGGGAAAGCGGGAGAAGACGCCGCGCAGCTCGGTGCGGTCGAACCGGCAGAGGCGGACATCCTCGATCGCCTCGGCGCTGAAGGTGTAGCGGTCGTCGGCGGCGAGGCCGACGAAATCGCCGGGGCCGACGAAGCCGGTGATCTGCCGCCTGCCATCCGGCAGGTCCTTGTGCAGCCGCGCGGTGCCGGCATTGATGTTGAAGAAATAGCGCGCGCTGTCGCCCTCGATGGCGAAGCTGTGGCCGCGGGCGACGGTGGTCTGCCGGGCGACGCTGGCGAGGAAATGCAGGTCTTCATCGGCGAGGGCGTCGCACAGGCCGATATGCCGCGCGCCACACCCTGCGCAGAGACCCGGAATGATGGCTTCGGAAAGATTGATCGGCGAACGATGCGCCCGATCCCGCTGCTCCAACATCTGCGTGCCCTTCTGACGTCTCAGCTTCTAATGTCTAGGCCAGTCGAACTGCCACGTGCAACCTCAATCATTTTAAACCGACTGTTCATTATGGTATCGACCGGGAGGACGGACACGCATTTGCGGGTCGGCATTTGATGAGGGTTGCGGCGGTAATGCTTGATTTCGATCAAGGCGGGATATGTCGCGGCGGGCAATCCTGTCATGCTTTTTGATGATGGGGAACATGCACGAACCGGCATTCCTGATTGAACCGATGAACGAGGCGCAGATCGACCCGTGTTTCGTGCTGGCGCGCCTCGTGCAGCCCTGGCTCGACCTGCCGCGCTGGCGCCGGCACGCGCGGGGAATGCTGGCGGCGGACCCGAACCGGCGGGGGACGATCACGATCCGCTGGGTGCGGCGCGACAATCCGTGCGGCCTCGCCTGCTATCGGTGCATGAGCGATATCGAGCACGGGCTGGTGATGGCGGTGCGGCCCTTCGCGGTGATGGACCCGCTGCATGGGCGGGAGCTGCGCGCCGCCATGGCGACGCGGCTCGCGGCGATGGCGCGGGCAGCCGGGTGCGGGGCGATGCGCATCATCTCGACCGGGCCGGACATGCCGGCAGATGCGCTCGCCAGCATGGCGCGGGCGGTCAGCAGCACCGGCGAGCATACGTTCCTGTTCTGAACCCGACCGAAGCGCGCGGATGAACCTGGGACCGGACGCGAACGCGCCCCGATCCGGCGGATCGGGGCGCGCGCGGGCGCCTGTGCGGGGACGCCGCCTCGCCGTCAGGGGAAATGACGGCGGGCGTAGAGCCAGGCGATGACGTAGAGCCCGAGATAGACGAACGGGATGAACAGGATGAGGCCTTCGAGTCCGCCGAGCATGGGGGGTCTCCTCAGTGGGTGTTGCCGGTGTGATTGCCGCGGGCGCGCATGGCGCTTTCCTGCGCCTCGAACAGGACCGCGCCGCTGGCGGCGATCAGCACGATCATCACCGTGCCGACGAGCCAGCCGAAATACCAGGGGCCCTCGTCGCCGGTAACCACCGCGAGCAGGATGGAGGCGACCAGAATGCCCCCGAGGGCGACGAACTTGATCATGGACAGCATGGATGGTGCCTCCCGCTTCAGTAGGAGTGGTCGTTGGCGATGACGGCCTCGGTTTTCACCTTGCCGCGCATGACGCGGAAGGCCCAGGCCGTGTAGCTCAGGATGATCGGCACGAAGACCAGCGCGAAGGCCAGCATCCAGCCGAGATTGTAGGCGCTGCCCGAGGCGTTCCACACCGTCAGGCTCTGCGCCGGCGCGGTGGTGGAGGGCATCAGGAAGGGGAACATCGCCGCCCCGGTGGTGAAGATCGTGCCGATCCAGGCCAGCGCGCCGAGCCACCAGCCGAGAATGGGTTTGCGGGCGGCAAGAGCGAGCGGCCCCGCGATCATGCCGAGCAGGCCCACGGCCGGCAGCAGCCAGAGCACCGGGTGCTGGTGGAAATTGTTCATCCAGGCGCCGGCGCGCATCGCGACCGCGGGGCCGCCGAGCGGGGTGGCCGGCATCGCCGGGTTGACCGGGGCGGTGTAGGCGAAGCCCTTGATGAAGCGGACCCAGACGCCGCCGATGGCGAACAGGGCGGCGGCGAGCAGGCCGGCCGGCACCGCGTAGCGCCGGGCGCGCTCGGCGATCGGGCCCTCGCCGCGGATCATCAGCATCGCCCCGCCCTGATGCACCGCGAGGGCGAGCGAGAGGACGCCGCACATCACCGCGAAGGGGTTGAGCAGGTACCAGACGAAGCTTTCATCCTGGTAGTACTGGCCATCCCAGCCGAAATGGAAGCCGACCCCCTGGAGCACGTTGCCGAAGGCGGCGCCGTAGATGATCATCGGCAGGGCGCCGGAGATCAGGAACGCCCAGTCCCAGGCCGCGCGCCAGCGCCGCGCATCGACCTTGGAGCGGTATTCGAAGGCGACGGGGCGCATGATCATGCTGAAGAGCAGCAGGATCATCACCACGTAGAAGGTCGAGAAGGAGGTGGCGTAGAGCGTCGGGAAGGCGGCGAAGATGGCGCCGCCGCCGAGGATGAACCAGACCTGGTTGCCATCCCAGTGCGGGCCGATCACGGCGAGCGCGGTGCGGCGCTCGGCATCGGTGCGGCCGACGAAGCGCAGCAGCGCGCCGACCCCCATGTCCATCCCCACCATGATGCCGAGGCCGCAGAGCAGCACCCCGAGCAGCACGGCCCAGATCACCTTGAGCGCGATATAGAGTTCCATGGCGCGACTTCCTTATTGCCAGGACTTGTCGGCGAAGCCGGGCCGCATCAGCGACGGGCTGGCGACGACCTCGACCGGGTGGGCATGGGCATGCTCGCCGGGGCCGAGCCTGGCGTATTTGAACATCAGGTAAAGCTCGGCAGCGATGAACAGGCTGTAGAGCAGCGCGAAGCCGATCAGCGAGAACAGCATGTAGCCGACCGTGTGGCTGGAGGCGGACTGGAAGGTCGGCAGCCAGCCATAGACCGTCCAGGGCTGGCGGCCGTTCTCGGCGGTGATCCAGCCGAACTCGCAGGCCAGCACCGGCAGCGGGATCGCCCACATCGCCGCGCGCATCACCAGCGGGTGTTTCTCAAGCTCGTTGCGCAGGCTGTAATAGGCGCCGAAGGCGAAGACCGCGAGGAAGGCGAGGCCGAGGCCGACCATCAGGCGGAAGCTCCAGAACTCGACGAAGACGTTGGGGATCGATTCGCGGCCGGTCTTTTGCAGGATGGCCGGCAGGTTGGCCTGGGTGATCTTGGAGAGATCCTGATCCGGCGCGAAGCGCTGGGCGAGGAAGCCGTAGCCCATGTCCGCCTCGTTCTTGCGGAAGGCGGCGAGCGCCGCCGGGCTGTGGGTTTCGCCATATTGCTTGAGCGCGATCACCGCCTGGATGCCCTTCGCGGCGCGGGCCTGGGCCTGTTTCTCAAGATCGTCGATGCCGGGGATGCGGACGTTCCAGGCATGCGCGACCAGCGGGGTCAGCACATAGGGCACGCCGATCTCGAAATCGTTCTTCTGGGTGCGGTCGTTCGGCACGGCGGCGATCAGCCAGGGCGCGCCCGGGCCCTTCGTGGTGTGCCAGATGCCTTCCATCGCGGCGAGCTTGGCCGGCTGCACCAGATAGTCCATGCGGCCGAGCGCGTCGCCCAGCGTGACCACGCCGAGGGTGGAGATCAGCCCGAAGATCGCCGCGATGCGGAAGGAGCGGGCGGCGAATTCGCGATGCTGGCGGCGCAGCAGGTAATAGGCCGAGATGCCCATCACGAACATCGAGCCGGTGACGAAGCCGGCGATCGAGGTGTGGACGAATTTCGCCTGCGCGTCCTGGCTGAAGACCAGGGACATGAAGCTGTGGAACTGCATGCGCATCGTGTCGGGGTCGAACCTGGCCCCGGCGGGGTCCTGCATGAAGCCGTTGGCGATCAGGATCCACAGCGCGGAGAGGTTCGAGCCAAGGGCGACGAGATAGGTGATGGCGAGATGGGCGGGACGGCTCAGCCGGTCCCAGCCGAAGATCATCAGGCCGATGAACGTGCTCTCCATGAAGAAGGCCATCAGCCCCTCGATGGCGAGCGGGGTGCCGAACACGTCGCCCACGAAATGCGAATACATCGACCAGTTGGTGCCGAACTCGAATTCCATGGTCAGGCCGGTGGCGACGCCGATGGCGAAGTTGATGCCGAACAGCTTGCCCCAGAACAGAGCCATGTCCTTGTAGATCTGCTTGCCGGTGATGACGTAGACCGTCTCCATCGTCGCGAGCAGGAAGGTCATTCCCAGCGTCAGCGGAACGAAGAGGAAGTGATACAGCGCGGTCAGCGCGAATTGCAGGCGCGACAGGTCGACGACTGTCGGGTCGATCATGGTGAACTCCTGGCCCGATGACCGGCGGGGACACCGCGCGGCCGTGGTTGGCATTGCCCCAACCGTTAGACCGCCGGGCCGGCGCCGCATTGATCTGTATCAATCCGTTGCAGTCGGGCTCAGAAGTG
Organism: Acidocella sp. C78; assembly: GCF_907164655.1. NCBI lineage: Bacteria > Pseudomonadati > Pseudomonadota > Alphaproteobacteria > Acetobacterales > Acidocellaceae > Acidocella > Acidocella sp. C78. Next base: position 224 of record NZ_CAJQZK010000098.1, on the reverse strand, counting down.
GCGGATATCTCGATCAGCCGTGACAGATGCGCCACAGGCCCCGCGCCCCGGCGGAGCGCGCCGAAGCTTCCGTCGGCGACGATGCGGCCCCGCTCCAGCATCACCACGCGGTCGTCATCGGCCAGGTGATCGAGCCGGTGGGTGATGGCGATCACCGTCCGCCCGGCGGCGAGGCCGGCGAGCGCGCGGCGGAATTCGGCCTCGGTCAGCGGGTCGAGCCCCTC
>NZ_CAJQZK010000097.1:0-21525 GCF_907164655.1 Acidocella sp. C78 | reverse complement strand
CATCTCCGGCGACCAGTAGTCCGTGGTCCCGAGAATCCCCGCGGCCGCCGCCCGCTCGCGGATCGTCGCCGCCGGCAGCGGGTGAGTTCGGCATCCTTGCCGGCCCAGCCCAGCGTCATGAACCCGCCGACATAGGTCGGCACCGCGGCGACATAGGCGGTCACGTGCGGGAAGAATTTCCGCCGCCGCGCCGAGGTCTCGCGCAGCTCGTCCGCCTGCATGAACGGCACGCCGCACTGGTTCACCACCAGCCCGCGCGCAGTCAGGATGCGCGCGCAATTGGCGTAGAAATCATCGGTGAACAGCACCTCGCCCACCCCGATCGGATCGGTCGAATCGACGATGATGACGTCGAAACTCGCATCCGCCGCCGTCTTCACATAATCGATCCCGTCGCCGACGATCACCTCCGCGCGCGGATCGTCCCAGGCCTCGCCCGCGATCTTCGGCAGGAATTGCTTCGCCAGCCGGATCACCTCGCCGTCGATCTCGACCATCACCGCCCGCTCGACGCCCTTGTGCATCAGCACCCGCCGCAGCACGCCGCCATCGCCGGCGCCGATGATCAGCACCGATTTCGCCGCCCCATGCGCCAGCAGCGGCACATGCGTCAGCATCTCCTGATAGACGAACTCGTCGCCCTCGGTGATCTGGACGACGCCGTCCAGCATCATCACCCTGCCGTGAAACTCGCTCTCGAAGATCGCGATGTCCTGGAAGTCGCTCTTCGTCCGCGCCAGCTCGCGCGTCACCCCGAAGCGCTGGCCCCAGAACGGATACAGCGTCTCGTTCACCCACATGTCGGTCATGCTCTCGCTCCATGCGAAAACACCGCCCTGCCGGGGGCAAGGCGGTGCGTCATCGTCAACGGTCTGGCCTCAGGCGGTGACGCCGCGGCGCTGCTCGCCCACCTGCACGTCGCTCGGCGAGAACGCCGCGCGCAGGAACGGAATCGCCTTGTAGGGATCGCACACGCCGCACATGAAAATGTCGATCGCGGCGTAGTTGCGCTCCGGCCAGGTGTGGATCGAGATATGGCTCTCGGCCAGCACCACCACGCCGGACACGCCGCCATTCGGCGTGAAATGGTGGAAATGGCTGTGCAGGATCGTCGCCCCGGCGGCGAGCGCGCCCTCGCGCAGCGTCTCGTCGATCAGCTCGGGACTGTCGAGCTTCTCGGCCCCCCACAAATCCACGAGCAGATGCGTTCCGGCGAATTTCACGCCGTCGCGCTCGACGAAATAATCCTTCGGCACGGCGACCTCGTCGATCGCGTCCTGAGCAACAGTCTGGTTTTCGCTCGGAATTTCCGAGACCATCCCCAGTCGGGCAAGTGCGTTCATCGCGAACCCCCTCAACCAGTGACAGCCTGTAGAACGCGACACCGCGCCGCGCCCCCCGGGGCCAAGAGCGCGGCATATGCGGAAAAACCGCTGGCGTTGCAAGGGGTTTTTCAGGTTTCTTCGATGAAATTTTACCCCCCCTGCGCAGGGGGGCAATGCAAGGCGGTTATGGCCCCGCCGGCGCAAGCCGGCTCAGATCGAAAACACCTCCGCCGCAATCAGTGCCAGATCCTGCGGGCGCGACAGCCGGTGCTCCCCGTCCTTCACCAGCGTCACCCGCACATCCGCGCCGCGGACCGCCTCGGCGATCCGCAGCGCCGTCCGCCACGGCACCTCGGCGTCGCGCTGCCCCTGGATCAGCCGCACCGGCGCATCGAGCGGAATCGGCCCGCCCAGCACCAGGTTCCGCCGCCCATCCTCCAGCAGCGCCGCGGTCACCGGCGTCGGCGCGCCATAGGGGTTGGGGAGGAAAAACATCCCGTCTCGCGCCAGCGCCTCCCGCTCGGCGGCGCCGAGGGCGGGCTCCATCAGCTCGGCGGTGAAATCGGGCGCTGCGGCAATGCCGACGAACCCGGCCAGACGCGCGCCGAGCCTTCGTGCCAGCAGCAGCCCGATCCACCCGCCCATCGACGATCCCACCAGCACGAGGCTCCGCTCCGGCGCCGCCGCGGCGATCACGGCTTCGGCATCCGCCGCCCAGCGCCCGATCGTCCCCGCCTCGAACCGCCCGCCCGATTGCCCGTGCCCGGAATAATCCAGCCGCAGCATCGCCCGCCCCGCGCGGCGCATTCATCGCGCAGAAACAGCGCCTTGGTGCCCTGCATGTCCGAGGCGAAGCCGGGCAGGAACACCACCACCTTCCCCTCGCCCGGCAGATACGCCCCCGCCAGCGCGGTCCCCGCCGCGTCCACCCGCACCATCCGCTCGTTCACCGGGCTCTCCCCTTGGCCATCCGCTCATGGTATCGGCGCAATGAAAGAAAGGTTAACAATGCGCCATCCCTCCGATTATGCGATTCTACAGGTTCTGCCGCGTCTGGAAACCGGGGGGGTGGAGCAGGTGGTGGTGGAACTCACCGAGGCGGTGGCCCGCACCGGCGCGCGCGCCTTCGTCGCCAGCCAGCCGGGCCGTCTGGTCCGCGCGGTCGAGCGCGCCGGCGGCCGGCATGTCGCGATCGACCTCGAATCCCGCAACCCGTTCAAGCTCCTCGCCGCCGCAAGGCAGCTCGCCCGGCTGATCCGCGCCGAGCGCATCTCCCTGGTCCACGCCCATTCCCGCGCCCCGGCCATCGCCGCCCGCCTCGCCGCCCGGCGCTGCGGCGTGCCCTTCGTCACCACCTATCACGGCGCCTACGGCCAGCGCGGCCGGCTCAAGCGCGCCTATAACGCGGTGATGGCCTCCGGCGACCGGGTGATCGCGATCTCCGAATTCATCGCCGATCTCGTCCGCGCCCGCCACCATGTCGGGCCGGATCGCCTGCGCATCGTCCCCGGCGGGGTGGATTGCGCGAAATTCGCGCCCGACGCGGTGAATGGCGGGCGGATGGAAACCCTCGCCCGCGCCTGGGCCCTGCCGGATGGCGCGCCGGTCATCATGCTCCCCGCCCGGCTCACGGGCTGGAAGGGCCAGCGCGTCGCCATCGAGGCGCTCGCCCGCATGCGCCACCGCGACGCCATCCTCCTCCTCGTCGGCGCCACCCAGGGGCGCGAGGCCTATCGCCGCGCCCTCGTCGCCACGATCCGCCGGCTCGATCTCACCCCCCGCGTCTTCTTCGCCGGCGACTGCGCCGACATGCCCGCCGCCTACAAGCTGGCGGACATCGTGGTGAACGCCTCGACCGACCCGGAAGCCTTCGGCCGCACCATCGTCGAGGCCCAGGCGATGCGCCGCCTGGTCATCGCCACCGAGCACGGCGCCGCCCGCGAAACCATCCGCCACGGCGAAACCGGCTGGCGCACCAGACCCGGCGACGCCGCCGACCTCGCCGCCGCCCTCGACGCCGCCCTCGACCTGCCGCCCGCGACCCGCGCCGCGATGGGCGAGGCCGCCCGCGCCTATGTCGCCGAATTCTACTCGATCGCGGCGATGCAGAACGGCAATCTCGCGGTCTATGACGAGCTGCTGCGCTGATGCCGCGCCTCCTCGTCATCCGCCACGGCGCGCTGGGCGACATCATCCTCAGCTTCCCCGCCTTCGCCGCCATCCGCGAAGCCCATCCGGATGCCGACATCGCGCTGCTGACCACGAAGCCCTTCGCCCCCTGGCTCGAAGCCGCCCCCTGGTTCGACCGCGTGATCATCGACCCGAAACCCGGCCCGCTCGACCTCGCCGGCCTGCGCCGCCTGCGCCGCGCGCTGTCCGGCTTCGCGATGGTCTATGATCTGCAAACCTCCGGCCGCTCCAGCCGCTATTTCCGCCTCGCCGGACGCCCGCCCTGGTCCGGCATCGCCCCCGGCTGCGCCTTCCCCCACGCCGATCCCGCGCGCGACCGCCTGCACACCCGCGAACGCCTCGCAGCCCAGCTCGAAGCCGCCGGCATCCCCCTGCCCCTGCCGGTCCCCGACCTGTCATGGACGATCGCCGCCCCGCCCCTCCCCCTGCCGGACCGCTTCGTCGCGCTGATCCCCGGCGCCGCCCCGCACCGGCCGGAAAAACGCTGGCCGGCGGAAAACTTCGGCGACCTCGCTTCAAGGCTCGACCTCCCCTGCGTCGTCCTCGGCACCGCGTCCGAAACCCCGCTCGCCGCCGCCATCGCCGCCCGCGCCCCGGGCACGCTCGACCTCACCGGCCGCACCACCCTCCCCCAGCTCGCCGGCGTGCTCGCCCGCACCCGCCTCGCCATCGGCAACGATACCGGCCCGATGCACCTCGCCTGCGCCCTCGGCACAAGCTGCGTCGTGCTGTTCGGCGGCGCCTCCGATCCCGCGCTGACCGCCCCGCGCACCCAAGATGGCGGCTGGCCCGCCATCCTCCGCCGCCCCGATCTCGCCGCCCTTGCGGTGGCGGACGTTGCCGCGGCGGCACAGGATGGGCATAACCACCCCTCATCCACGCCCTGAAGGAGCCCCCAATGCCCGCGATCACCCTGCCCGACGGTTCCGTCCGCGACTATCCGGGCCCCGTCACCGGCACCGAGATCGCCGCCTCCATCGGCCCCGGCCTCGCGAAAGCCGCGCTGGCGATGGAGGTCGATGGCAGGATGCTCGACCTCTCCCGCACCCTCGACGCCGATGCCAGCGTCCGCTTCATCACCCGCCGCGACGCCGATGCGCTCGAACTCATCCGCCACGACGCCGCCCATGTGATGGCCGAGGCGGTGCAGGCGCTCTACCCCGGCACGCAGGTCACCATCGGCCCGGCCATCGAGGGCGGCTTCTATTACGATTTCTTCCGCAACGAGCCCTTCACCCCGGACGATCTGCCGGCGATCGAGGCGAAGATGCGCGAGATCATCGCCGCCAACGCGCCCTTCACCCGCGAGGTCTGGGACCGCGACGAGGCGATCCGCCTCTTCGAATCCCACGGCGAGCGCTTCAAGGCCGAGCTGATCCGCGACCTGCCGGCCAGCGAGACCATCACCATCTACCGCCAGGGTGACTGGTTCGATCTCTGCCGCGGCCCGCATCTGCGCGGCACCGGCGATATCGGCGGCGCCTTCAGGCTCACCAAGGTCGCCGGTGCCTACTGGCGCGGCGATCACCGCAACCCGATGCTCAGCCGCATCTACGGCACCGCCTGGCGCGACCAGAAGGAGCTGGACGCCCACCTGCAACAGCTCGAGGAGGCCGAGCGCCGCGACCACCGCAAGATCGGCCGGCAGATGGACCTCTTCCACATGCAGGAGGAAGCCGTCGGCAGCGTGTTCTGGCACGAGAAGGGCTGGCGCCTCTACCGCACGGTGGAAGCCTATATGCGCCGCCGCCAGGAGGAATTCGGCTATATCGAGGTCCGCACCCCGCAGCTGCTCGACCGCAAGCTCTGGGAAGCCTCCGGCCACTGGGACAATTACCGCAGCCACATGTTCATCGCCGAGGTCGAGGACGAGGACAAGGTCCTCGCCGTCAAGCCGATGAACTGCCCCTGCCACGTGCAGATCTTCAATCACGGCCTGCGCTCCTACCGCGAGCTGCCGCTGCGCATGGCCGAGTTCGGCGCCTGCCACCGCTACGAGCCCTCCGGCGCGCTGCACGGCATCATGCGCGTCCGCGCCTTCGCCCAGGACGACGCGCACATCTTCTGCACCGAGGACCAGATCGCCGGCGAAACCGTCCGCTTCGTCGAAATGCTCCGCCGCGTCTACGCCGATTTCGGCTTCCCCGATTTCGCGGTGAAATTCGCCGACCGCCCGACCCCCCGCTCCGGGTCGGACGAGGTGTGGGACAAGGCCGAGGCCGCGCTCCGCTCGGCCTGCGAAACCGCCGGCGTCGCCTTCACCGTCAATCCCGGCGAGGGCGCCTTCTACGGCCCGAAACTCGAATTCGTCCTCCGCGACGCGATCGGGCGGGACTGGCAGTGCGGCACGCTCCAGGTCGATTTCGTCCTCCCCGAGCGGCTCGACGCCTCCTACGTCACCGCCGAATCCGGCCGCGCCCGCCCGGTCATGCTGCACCGCGCGATCGTGGGCAGTTTCGAGCGCTTCATCGGCATCCTGATCGAGAACTGCGCCGGCCGCTTCCCGCTCTGGCTCGCCCCCACCCAGGCGGCCGTCGCCAGCATCGTCACCGACGCCAACGACTATGCCGAGACGGTCGCGGCGAAACTCAAGGCCGCCGGCCTCGCCGTCGTCACCGACACCCGCAACGAGAAGATCAACGCCAAGGTGCGCGACCTCTCGCTCGCTCTGGTGCCGAACATCCTCGTCGTCGGCCGCCGCGAGGCCGAGCAGCAAACCGTCTCGATCCGCCGCCTCGGCTCCGACAAGCAGGACAGCATGACCCTCGACGAGGCCATCGCCACCCTCAAGGCAGATGCCACCCCGCCCGACCTGCGCTAGTTTCCTGCGCTAGTTTTTTGCTCCTTTGTTGCTCCGCCCGCCCGTGCGGGACAGGCGACGCCCGAACGGGAGCAGCGGGGAGCAAAAACATTGCCCACCCCCGGGCAAATATGTTCTTGTTCCGTTCATGGATGTCGCCCGCCGCTTCCGCGCCTTGATCGACACGCTGTGCGACGCCGTCGCGCGGCGCGGCGCGGCCGGCGTCTTCGGCCCCGAGAGCGGCGCCCTCACCATCCTGCTCTGGACCCGCCTACGCCGCTACGCCACATTTTTGATCCGCCTCTGCGATAACCAGGTTTCTGCTCCGCGTCCGCGTCCCACTCGCCACCGCGAGCGCCGGCCGGTGGATCGCGCAAGGCTCGCCTTGCCCCGCCGCCCCGCCTGGCTGCTCGCGCCGGTCCCCGAGGCCGTCGCCGCCGCCGGCCAGCTCCGCGCCCTGCTCGCCGAACCCGAATTGCAGCGCCGCATCGCCGCCGATCCGCGCTTCGGCCGCATCCTCCGCCCGCTCTGCCGCACCCTCGGCCTCAAGCTCCCGGCCGCGCTCCGCCTGCCCCAGCGCCCGCGCAAGCGACGCCCCAAACCCGAAACCACACAAGCCCGCGCCGACGAGGCGGACGCGAAACTGCCGCGCCGCTTCCGCCCGCCCGCCTGGCTGCGCCGGCGCGAGCGCCCGCGCGGCCCGCCATGCTGGTAATCCGGTTCCGCCGCCCTTCAGCCGGCGTCCCCGCTCAGCCGAGCAGGGCGACCGCCCGCGCGCATTGCGCCGCCGCCTCGCGGATCGCGGGCACGATGCGGCGCATCACCTCGTCATGCGACACCCGCGCCACGTTGGTGGCGACATTGAGCGCCACCGCCTGCCGCGACCCCTTGCCCGGCACCGCGACCGCGACCGAGCGCAGGCCGAGTTCCAGCTCCTGGTCGTTGAGCGCGAATCCGTCCCGCCGCACCGCCGCCAGCCGGTCGAGCAGCAGCGCCGGGTCGGTGATGGTCGCCTGCGTGAAGCCCGGCAGCGTCCCGCGCCCATACCGCGCGCGCACCTCGTCGTCGCTCAGCGTCGCGAGCAGCGCCTGGCCCATCGAGGTCGCATGCGCCGGCAGCCTCGTGCCGACCCCGAGCGAGAGCGCCATCAGCCGCTGCGGCGCCGCCGACCGCGCGACATAGACGATGTCGGTCCCGTCCAGCACCGCCGCCGAGCTGGATTCGCCCAGCCGCTGGGTCAGCCCGGTCAGATAGGGTTCGATGAGTTCGGGAAAGCGCAGGCTGCCGAGATAGGCATAGCCCAGCTCCAGCACCCGCGGCGTGAGCGTGAACCACCGCTCGGTCTGCACCGCATAGCCGAGGTCGCACAGCGTGAGCAGAAACCGCCGCGCCGCCGAGCGCTGCAACCCGGTGACGCGGGCGGCGTCCGACAGCGTCATTTTCGGCCGCTCCGGCCCGAAGGCGCACAATATCGCCAGCCCGCGCGCGAAACTCTCCACGTGGTCGCGCGGGTTGGTCACGCTCGGGCGCGGCAGGGGCGATGCAACGGTCTCGTCTGGGGCACTGGGCATTCGTGCGTTCTGCGCACATGTCCCCTGCGGATGCAAGATGCCGGGGCGCGCGGGGCGAAAATCGTTAACCTGCCGCACGCGGAGCGCGAGCTTGCGGATTCCCCCCGCGCTTGTCCACAGGCTTATTCAGATTTCTGTGGACAACTCGCGCGAAGCCAGGCTCGTAACAAACTGATTTCGCTCCGTTGCCGCCTCAGCCCTTGACCCTCGCGCCGCTGCCGTCGGTCACGCTCACCTCGATCGGGATTCCGCGCGCGACCGAGGCGCCGACGGTGCAGAACTGCTCGAACTGGTCGAGAATCCGCTGCAAATGCCCGATCGTTCCCGCCTCGGCGGCGAAACCGATGGCGACATGGATCGCCTGCACCCGCAACCGCCGGGTCTCGTCGCGGTCCACCGTCGCCCGCGCGGTGGTGGTGATCGTCCCCGGCGTCTCGCGGAACTTGGTCATCGCGAAATGAAAGCTGGACGACATGCACGAGCCCACCGCCGCGAGCAGCAGCTGCACCGGCTCCGGCCCCGCCCCGCCGCCGAGCGGCGGCGGCTCGTCGGAGACCAGCGTCGGCAAGGCGCCGGCGAATGTGGTCTCGAACCGGAAATTCTCGATCTGCCGCAGGACGATCTCGTGCGTGTCGGCCATGGTCCATGTCTCCTTCTGTCCCCCCAATCTGCACCCGGCGCGCCGCCGCCGCCAGAGCGCCATCCGGCCACGCCCGACAGCCCGCCCTTGCCGCGCGCGGCCCAAGCCGGCATATCAGTCCGGTCACCGGTCCCGCGCGAGCGGGTGAAAAGGGAACATCGTGCGCTTCGGCCGGGCTTCATTGTCCCGGAAGCAAGTCGATGGCTGCCCCCGCAACTGTCAGCGGCGAGCCGGTGGTCCGTCCGCCCCGCAAGGGCGAGCCACTGAACCCGAACCGGTTTGGGAAGGCAGGGCCACCAGCGTCGAGCCGCGAGCCAGGAGACCTGCCGGTGTCGCACCAACCATGCTGCCGGGCGGGGTGCACCGGAAGCCGGAGCCGACCCATGACTGCACGTATCAGCGGCAGCGCCTGCCGCGCGCGTCCCCTCTCTCGCCAGGGAGAGAGCGCATGAGCATCGCCACCAATCTCGGGTTTCCCCGCATCGGCCGCCGGCGCGAGCTGAAAGCGGCGCTTGAGGCGCATTGGGCGGGCGAGCTGTCCGAAACCGCCCTGCGCGATGCCGCGAGGGCGCTGCGCGCCGAGTCCCAGGCGCTGCAACAGGGGCTGGGCATCGGCCACATCCCCTCCAACGACGCCCCGCTCTACGACCATGTGCTCGATACCGCCTGCATGTTCGGCGCCATCCCGCCGGGCTATGGCTGGCGCGGGGGGGAGGTGTCGCTCGCGACCTATTTCGCCCTCGCCCGCGGCGCCGGCGGGCACGATGCGCCGTCCGGCCTGCCCGCGCTCGAAATGACCAAGTGGTTCGACACGAATTATCACTACCTCGTGCCCCGTCTGTCCGCCGGGCAGCGCTTCACCCTTACCGCCAACCGCCCGCTGGAGCAGTTCCGCGAGGCGCTGGCCGGCCACCGCCGCACCCGGCCGGTGCTGCTCGGCCCGGTCTCGTTCCTGCTGCTCGCCAAGACCGATGACGGCTCCGACCCGCTCGACCTGCTCGCCCGCCTGCTGCCCTGCTACGCGCAGGTGCTGGCGGAACTGGCCGCCGAGGGCTGCGCCTGGGTGCAGATGGACGAGCCGGTTCTGGCACTCGACCTCTCGGGGCGGGCCCGTGCGGCGCTGACCCTTGCCTATGAAACCCTCGCCCGCGGCGCCACGCCGCGCCTGCTGCTCGCGAGCTATTTCGCGCCGATGGCCGACAACCTGCCCACGGCGCTCGCTTTGCCGGTCGCCGGCCTGCATCTCGACCTCGTGCGCGGCCGCGCCGATCTCGCGCCCACCCTCGCTGCGATCGGCCCGGCGCGCCATCTCTCGCTCGGCCTGATCGACGGGCGGAATGTCTGGCGGGCGGATCTGCGCGCCGCCCTCGCCACCGCGCGCGAGGCGGTGCGCGCGCTCGGCGGCACCGAGCGGCTGATGATCGCGCCGAGTTGCAGCCTGCTGCATGTGCCGGTCGATCTCGCGCAGGAAGACCGGCTCGACCCGGCGATCCGCCCGTGGCTCGCCTTCGCCACCCAGAAACTCGCCGAGATCGCCACCATCGCCCGCGGCCTCGACGAGGGCGAGAGCGCGATCGCCGAGGCGCTGGAGATCGCCGATGCGGCCCGCCGCAGCCGCGCCGAAAGCGCCCGCGTCCACCGGCCGGACGTCGCCGCCCGGCTGCTCACCGCGACAGCGGCGATGGAATCCCGCGCGCTGCCGCACGCCTCGCGGCGGGCCTTGCAGCGCCAGCGCCTCGACCTGCCCGCCTTCCCGACCACGACGATCGGCTCGCTGCCACAAACCGCCGGCGTGCGCCGGACCCGGGCGGCGCACGCCCGCGGCGAGATCAGCGCCGCCGCATACGATGAAGCGATCGCGACCTGGACCGAGGATGCGATCCGCGTGCAGGAACGGATCGGGCTCGACGTGCTGGTGCATGGCGAATTCGAGCGCAACGACATGGTCAAGTATTTCGGCGAGCAGCTCGACGGCTTCGCCTTCACCCGGCATGGCTGGGTGCAGTCCTATGGTAGCCGCTGCGTCGCCCCGCCGATCATCTGGGGCGATGTCGCGCGGCCCCGGCCGATGACGGTGCGCTGGGCGCGCCACGCCCAGTCGCTCACCGCCCGCCCGGTGAAGGGGATGCTGACCGGGCCGGTGACGATGCTGCAATGGTCGTTCGTCCGCGACGACCTGCCGCGCGAGGCCGTCTGCCGCCAGATCGCGCTGGCCCTGCGCGACGAGGTGGCCGATCTCGATGCCGCCGGCCTGCCCATCATCCAGGTGGACGAGCCGGCCCTGCGCGAGGGCCTGCCGCTGCGCGACGCCGATCGCGGCGCCTATCTGCGCTGGGCGGTGTCCTGCTTCCGCCTCGCCACCGCCGCGGTCCGCGACGACACGGCGATCCACACCCACATGTGCTACGCCGAGTTCCACGACATCATGCCGGCCATCGCCGCCATGGACGCGGACGCGATCTCGATCGAGACCGCGCGCAGCCGGATGGACCTGCTGGAGGCCTTCGCCCGCGACGGCGCCCACGCCTATCCGGCCGAAATCGGCCCCGGCGTGTGGGACATCCACAGCCCGCGCGTTCCGCCCGAGGCGGAAATCCTCGCCCTGCTCCGCCTCGCCCGGGAAAAGCTGGCGGACGAGCAGCTCTGGGTGAACCCGGATTGCGGGCTCAAGACCCGCAACTGGCGCGAGGTGGTGCCGGCGCTGGAAAACCTGGTCGGCGCCGCGCGCCGGCTGCGGGCCGAGGCCGCGGCGGCGTGACGCCCGGCCGCCCTGCCGGCACGGCCACGCCGGCAGGGCGGGCTTGCATCCACTTGCAATGGCGGGCTTGCATCCCGCGCGCCGCGACTCCAGAAAAGTGCGAAGGCACCGCGCCGCGCGGCGCCGGCACGCGAGGAGAACGACGATGACCAAGCCGCGCAAGACGCCCGAGGAGCTGCGCAGCCATCGCTGGTTCGGGGCGTCCGACCTGCGCAGCTTCGGCCATCGCTCGCGGATCAAGCAGCTCGGCCACGCGCCCGAGGATTACGCCGGCAAGCCGGTCATCGCCATCGTCAACACCTGGAGCGGCCTCGCCCACTGCCACGGCCATTTCCCCCAGCGCGTCGAGGCGATCCGCCGCGGCGTGCTGCAGGCGGGCGGCTTTCCGGTCGAGATTCCGGTGATGGCGCTGCCGGAGAATTTCGTGAAGCCGACGACGATGCTCTATCGCAACCTGCTCGCGATGGAGGTCGAGGAAAGCCTGCGCTCGCTGCCGGTGGACGGCGCGGTGCTGATGGGCGGCTGCGACAAGACCACGCCGGCCACCATCATGGGCGCGATCAGCGCCGGGCTGCCGGCGATCTTCATGCCCGCCGGGCCGATGCTGCGCGGCGACTGGGGCGGGCGCATCCTCGGCTCGGGCTCGGATGTCTGGAAGTACTGGGACGAGAAGCGCGCCGGCAACATTTCCGACGCGCAATGGGAAGACATGGAATCCGGCATCGCCCGCTCGGACGGCGTGTGCATGACGATGGGCACGGCGATGACGATGACCTCGCTCGCCGAGGTGCTCGGCCTCACCTTGCCGGGGGCGACCTCGATCCCGGCGCCGGATTCGCGCCATGCCCGCATGGCGGCGGCGACCGGGCGGCGGATCGTCGAGATGGTCTGGGAAAACATCACCCCCGCCGACCTGCTCAGCAAGGCGAGTTTCGAGAACGCGATCGTCGCCAGCGCCGCCCTCGCGGGTTCGACCAACGCGATCATCCACCTGATCGCGATGGCCCGCCGCGCCGGGATCGACCTCGATCTCGACCGGTTCGACGCGCTCTCCGCCGGCGTGCCGGTGCTCGCCAATATCCGCCCCTCCGGCCAATACCTGATGGAGGATTTCTACTATGCCGGCGGCCTGCCCGCCTTTCTCACCCGCATCGCCGACCGGCTCGATCTCGCGACCCGCACGGTGAGCGGGGCGACACTCGGAGAGGCCATCGCCGGCGCCAGCGTGTGGAACGACGACGTGATCCGTCCGCTGGACAATCCGGTCTCCCGCGCCGAGGGTCTCGCGGTGCTGCGCGGCAATCTCGCCCCCGGCGGCTGCGTGATGAAGCCCTCCGCCGCCGCGCCGCACCTGCTCAAGCATGAAGGCCCCGCGCTGGTCTTCGATGATTACGACGCGATGGCGAAAGCCGTCGCCGATCCCGAACTCGACGTCACCGCCGATCACGTCCTGGTGCTGCGCAATGCCGGGCCGCAGGGCGGGCCGGGCATGCCGGAATGGGGCATGCTGCCGATCCCGGTGAAGCTGCTCCGCCAGGGCGTGCGCGACATGCTGCGGATTTCCGACGCGCGAATGAGCGGCACCAGCTATGGCGCCTGCGTGCTGCATGTCGCCCCGGAATCCTTCATCGGCGGGCCGCTTGCGCTGATCCGCACCGGCGATGTCATCGCCATCGACGTCGCCGCGCGGCGGATCGACGTGCGGCTGAGCGACGACGAACTCGCCCGGCGCCGGGCGGCGTGGACGCCGCCGCCGCCCCGCTTCCCGCGCGGCTACGGCGCGATCTTCGCCGCCCATATCGGCCAGGCCGATACCGGCTGCGATTTCGACGTGCTGGCCCGGCCGGGAACGATCGCCGAGCCGGAGATCCACTGACCGGCGGCGCGCCGCGACGGTTTCACGGAACCGCCCCTTGCGCCGGAACCGCCCGGGCCGAACATAAGGGGCAACCCTATTGACGTTCTTCGAAGGACATTCCGCATGACCCGCATCCTCCGCCAGCCGGAAGGGCTGGACCGCGCGCCGGCCGCCGGGCGCTTCGCGATCGGCCAGCCGGTATCGCGACGCGAAGACCCGCTGCTGCTCCGCGGCGAGGGACGCTATACCGACGATCTCGACCGGCCAGGCCAGCTCTACGGCGTCGCCGTGCGCAGCGGAATCGCGCATGGCATCCTGCGCGGCGTCGATACCGCGGCCGCCGCGGCGATGCCCGGGGTTGCCGCCATCATCACCGGCGCCGACATCGCGGCGTCGGGCTTCGGCCCGATGCCCGCCGCCACGAGCCGCAACCGCGACGGGTCGGACACGCCGAAACCCCGGCAGTTCGCGCTGGCGACCGACCGGGTCAGGTATGTCGGCGACCCGATCGCCTTCGTCGTCGCCGAAACGCTCCAGCAGGCGCGCGACGCGGCCGAGGCGGTGCTGGCCGAGATCGACGCGCTGCCGGCGGTGACCGACGCGCGCGAGGCCGCCGCCCCCGGCGCGCCGCAACTGCACGACGAAGCGCCGAGAAACCTGGTGCTCGACTATCATTTCGGCGATGCCGAGGCCGTCGCCGCCGCCTTCGCCCGGGCCGCGCATGTCACCCGCCTGACCCTGCGCAGCAGCCGCGTCATCGTCGCCCCGATGGAGCCGCGCGCGGCGATCGGCGAGTTCGATCCGGCGGAGGGCTACGTGCTGCGGCTCGGCTGCCAGGGCGCGGTCAACATGCGCGGGCTGCTCTGCACCGTGCTCGGCGTGCCGAAGGAGCAGGTCCGCGTCCTGTCCGGCCATGTCGGCGGCTCGTTCGGCATGAAGGCCTCGTGCTATCCCGAATATGTCTGCGCCCTGCTGGCCGCGAAGCAACTCGGCCGCCCGGTGAAATGGACCGACGATCGCTCCGGCAGCTTCCTCTCCGACAGCCACGGCCGCGACCACGAGATGCTGGCCGAACTCGCCCTCGACGCCGAGGGCAATTTCCTCGCGACCCGGCTGACCGGGTTCGCCAATCTCGGCGCCTATCTCTCGAACGTGGTGCTGCTGCCGGCGACCGTGAACGCGGTGAAGAACTTCGTCGGCGTCTACCGCACGCCGCTGATCGAGGTTTCCAGCCGCAGCGTCTTCACCAACACCACCCCGGTCGGCGCCTATCGCGGCGCGGGGCGGCCGGAAGGCAATTACTACATGGAGCGGCTGGTCGAGACCGCCGCGCGCGAGCTGGGGCTGGATCCGCTGGACCTGCGCCGGCGCAACCTGATCCGCCCGGAGGCGATCCCGCATCGCGCCCCCTCGGGCCTGACCTATGACAGCGGCGATTTCCCCGCCACCCTCGACCGCGCGCTGGCCGCGGCGGACTGGGACGGGTTCGGCGCGCGGCGGGCGGAGAGTGCGGCGCGCGGGCGCATCCGCGGGCGCGGCATCGGGCATTATCTGGAGGTGACGGCGGATGCGAGCCCCGAGATGGGCGGCATCCGCTTCGATCCGATGGCGGGGTGACGATCGTCACCGGCACGCTCGATTACGGCCAGGGCCACGCCACCCCCTTCGCCCAGGTGCTGCACGCGAAGCTCGGCATTCCCTTCGAGCGCATCCGCCTCGTGCAGGGCGATTCGAGCCAGCTCCTCGCCGGCGGCGGCACCGGCGGCTCGCGCTCGATCATGCAGAGCGGCGCCGCCATTCTCGAAGCCGGCGACCTCGTGATCGAGAAAGGCCGCCGCGCCGCCGCCCATCTGCTCGAAGCCGGCGAGGCCGACATCGAATTCGCCCACGGGCGCTTCAGCGTCGCCGGCACCGATCTCGGCATCGGCATCATGGACCTCGCCGACCGGCTGCGCGCCGCCGGCGACCTGCCCGAGGGCGTGCCCGCCACGCTCGATGTCGGCCATGTCACGCGCGGCGTGCCCTCGGCCTTCCCCAATGGCTGCCACATCGCCGAGGTCGAGCTCGACCCCGACACCGGGGTGATCGAGGTCGTCGCCTATCACACGGTCAACGATTTCGGCGTGCTGGTGAACCCGCTGCTGGTCGCCGGCCAGGTGCATGGCGGCGTGGCGCAGGGGATCGGCCAGGCGCTGCACGAGCTGGTCGCCTATGACGAGGCCGGCCAGCTGCTGACCGGCTCGTTCATGGATTATGCGCTGCCGCGGGCGGGCGCGGTGCCGGGAATCGGCTTCGCCAGCCACCCGGTGCCGGCGCGGACCAACCCGCTCGGCGTCAAGGGCTGCGGCGAGGCCGGCTGCGCCGGCAGCCTGCCGGCGGTGATGAACGCGGTGGCCGATGCGCTGTCCGGCTTCGGCATCGCGCATATCGACATGCCGGCGACCCCGCGCCGCGTGTGGGAGGCGATCCGGGCGGCGGGATGACCGCGGCGCGCGGGCGGCTCAGCCCGCCGCGGCGACCCGCCCGAACGCGATGAACTCGCAGGCGAAGCCGAACTCGTCGCGCGCGAAACTCGCCTCGAGCGCGCGCATCGCCGCGTCGAACCCCTCGGCGTCGATCAGCCCGGCGGCGATCAGGCGGTCGCGCTGGTTGAGGTAGAAATCCTTCTGATGCGCCTCGACCTCGGCACTGCGGCCATAGGACGTGCCGAGCCTGACGCGCGGCACCGCGAGCACCTGCACCTCGGCAAGCCCGGCGGCGCGGAACAGGCCGTAGAGCCGCCGGCCCACCAGGCGGCCCGCGCCGCGCGAGGCCTGCAACGCGCGGACCGCATCGTTGAGCCGCTGCATCTCCGGCGCCTCGTCCGGGCAGGAGATCCAGGCTCCGTCATCGACATCCATCACCGCGACCCGGCCGCCGGGCGCCGTGACGCGGATCATCTCGCGCAGCGCGTCGGCCGGGCGTTCGAGATGCTGGAACAGAAAGCGGCACAGGGTCAGGTCCTGGCTCCCTGGCGCGGCGGGCAGCGCATAGGCGTCGCCCTGCCGGGTCTCGATGCTGCAGCCGAGCTGGCCCGCCATGTCGCGCAGCAGCGCGAGGCCATGCGCATCGTGATCGATCGCGGTGAGGCGCGCGGCGCCGCCGGTGGCCCAGGCGAGATCGAGACACATCGCGCCGGTGCCGGCGCCGACATCCAGCACCCGCAGCGGCGCTTGCGTCAGGCCAAAGACCGGCAGCAGCGCAAGGCGTTGGAAATGCGTGTGCACGCTCTGGCGCAGCAGCCAGGCGAGATCGCCCGCCTGCGGCAGCACCGTTGCCGTCGCCCGGGCGAACCGCTCCGCCCAGGCCGTCATCGCCGCATGATCTGTCGTCACACTCCCTCCCGGGCCGAAATGTCGAGGCTGGCGCCGGACCGGGCCGTGCCGCACCCGGGATCATGCGCGGCACAGATTAATGATTGCATAAGATCCGGCCTCGCGCCGGAGATTTTCTACATCCGGCTCAGCCGGCGAGCGCGGTGTCGAGCCCGGCCTCGTCGGATGTGGCCGGCCGGCAGCGCAGCATGCCCAGCGCCGCCCAGCCCCGCGCGGGCGGCACGGCGGCCCCGAAGGCGATGACGAGACCGCCCGGATCGCAGAACCCGAGCAGCGGCGCTTCCGCCGCCTGGTCGATCGCGACCACGCGCGCCGCGGCGAGGATGGCGACGAGATCGGGCAGGCCGAGCGGCGTGTCGTCGATCCGCATGGTGAACGGGTCGAGCCGGGCGAAACCGCGCGACGCCAGAAGTTCGGCGAACGGGCCGGGCCGCACCAGCGCGATCCGCTCGGCATGGGGATAGGGTTCGACGGTGAAACGCAGCGCATCGATCCCGATGCGCATCAGCCGCGAGGCGCCGGCATCGCGCGCGGGGCCGAGCGTCGCGATCACCCCGGCGAAGGTGAACGGATGGTCGAACGGCAGATGCGCCCCGTCGAGGCCGAGCATGTCGAGCGCGCCGCGCTGCGCCGGCGTCAGGGCGGGACCGGCCAGTTTCAGCCCGCCGGACACGCGCCGGCCGATCAACCCGCAGGCCAGGGCCGGCCCGAGAAACCGCCCGAGCGGCACCGCCGCCCCGGCCTCCAGCGCGACCACCCGCGCCGCCGAGGCGCCGAGCGGCGGCGTTGCGGCCACCGGCCCGATCACCACCCGCCCGTTGCCGTCGATCAGGCCGAAAGGCTGGGCGAAGATCGTCGCATCCCTGAATTCGCTGCTCGTCAGCATCCCCTCCGGCGCATGCGCGAGGGGGAGGCCGAAGGGTGTCGCGGCGCCCGTCATGGCGCGCCGAAGACCCGGTCGAGCGTCGCGGCGAAGGCGTTGGGATCGACCGCATAGCCGAACCCGCCCCCCGGCGCCGCACCCGCCTCGCCATCCGCCACGCCGAAAAAGACATGCCAGTGCAGCCCCAGCAGGTGGCAGGCGGCGCGGGCCCGCCCATCCGGCAGGCAATCGGGCTGGATTTCCAGCACCCTGGTCTCGGGATCGCAGAAGCCGAGATTGGCGAGACCCGCTCCGGTCTCGCCGATCACGGCGGTGGCGCCGGCGAAGAGTTGCGCCTGCGCCGCCGCCGGGAGCATCGCGGGATCGACGATGTCGAAGCCGAACTGCCCGGCGATCGCCTCGATCCGCTCGCGCTCGCGCATCTGCCGCCGGTTGCCGGCGCCGCGGCGCAGCATCACCCGGCGCGGCCCGGCCGCCGCCGGCAGCACCGCGCGGATCCGGTCGAAGACGGTGCGCGCCAGCGGATTGGGCTCGCTCGCCGTCCAGGCGGTCAGGTCGGTGGTCACGATCTTGCGGAACCGGGTCGGCCGCCGCAACGCGAGATGGGCGTCACCCAGGCCGAGCAGGGCGAGAATGTCCCTCTGCCAGGTGGCCAGCGGCGGTCCGGCGAGGGCGAGTCCCGGGCCAAGGGTTTCGTGATGCAGCAGCGCGCCGCACAGCCCCTCGAACAGGAAGCCGCCGTAATTCGAGGCGCTGGCGCCGCCGACCGGCAGAATGGTCTGCCCGATGCCCGGCACCGGTCGCAACAGCCGCCAGGTGTCGGGCCCGGCCTCGCTGAAATCCGGGTCAACCGCGGAAAGCCGGCTTTGCCGCACGGCCGGCGTGTCCAGCGCGGTGTCGAGCAGGCCACGCGCCGGACTCGCCACCGCCATCGAACGCGGCGCCAGGATCGCGTCATTCAGCACGATGCTGGACAGACGCCGGAACCGGTGCACGGCCGCCGCCCCCGCCCGCGCGTCCCGGCCGGCCGGCGTCTCGGCGCCGAACACCGTCCGCCCGCGGGCCAGCTCGTCCGGCTGCTGGACGACCTCATGATCGGGCGCATGGCGGAACAGCACCTCCGGCCCATCCGGCGCGTGCACCGCCTCGCGAAACCGGGCGAACGGCGCCACCGCCGGGAGGTCGGACACGGCAAGCCGGCCGAACGAGATATGAGGGCCAGTATCGTCTTGATTCATTGCAACGCGAGAATGGTCTTGCCGGGCGCGCAGGGCAAGCCTCACGCCAAGGTTGCAGCCGTAAAAAAACAGGCGGCCATGCGGCCGCCTGAAAGTCTGTCCCGCTCCTGCGGAACCGGCAGGGTTTCCGGGGCGCGCGCACCCGGAAGGCCATGCATGTTCAGCCGGCGGCGATCACCTCGAGCGTGGCGCCGCGGGCGAGCTGGGCGGCGAGATCCGCCGGGCTCGCGCCGGTCACGCAGATCTCGCCGGGCCGCTCGGCGGTGGCCGCGCCATTGAGGCTGAGGGTGAGATGGCCGAGTTCGATCGTCTTTTGCCACGCCTTGTCGCCGATCGCGGTGATGGCGAGGCGCTGATCGCCGATCCGCACGGTGGCGCCGATGCCGGGCGGCGTCGGCAGCTCGATGTCGGGCGTATGCAGCACCGAAACCTCGGCGAGTTCGGCCGGCACCCCGGCGCGGAAGAAGATCAGCACCCCGCCTTCGAGAAGATCGGGCACTTCGGGGCCGATATCGCCGATCCGGCTGCGGTAGAGTATGGTCATCGCCGCTCCTCAATACATGCCGAAACTGGCGACCCAGGCGATCAGCACGGCGATCGGGCCGGTGATCTGGCGGCTGAGCAGCACCGCGGGTACGCCCACCTGCACCGTCTTCGGATCGGCCTCGCCGAGCGACAGGCCGACGGGGACGAAGTCGCACCCCACCTGCGTGTCATAGGCGAACAGCGCCGGCAGGGCGAATTGCGGGCCGATATTGCCGGCGGCGATCTGGGTGCCGACCAGCACGCCGATCACCTGCGCGATCACCGCGCCCGGGCCGAGCACCGGCGAGAGGAACGGCAGGCCGCAGATCACCGAGAGCGCCAGCAGGCCGGGCAGGCTGCCGGCGAGCGGGGTGAGCAGATGCGCGATCACCTTGCCGAGGCCGGTCGCGTCGATGATGCCGACCAGCATGGTGACGAAGGCGATGAAGGGCAGGATGTTGCGCACCACCTGGTCGATCGACTTGCGGCCGGAGGCGAACAGGATGCCGACCACCATGCCCATGAAGCGGCCGATCCGGGCGATGAAGCCGGTGAAGCCGCCGGCATCGCCGGTCTGGGCGGCGCGGGCGGCGCTCATCTCGAAGGGGCTCATCTGCGCGGCCTGCTGGCGCGCCGGCGCTGGCGCCGCGGGGGCGGCGCCGTCGAGCGGGTGCAGCGAGCGCGGGGTGACGCCCGAGACATAGATATCCTCGGTGATGAACTGCGCGAGCGGGCCGGACTGGCCAACCGGGGTGAGGTTGATGGTGGGCAGGCGCTTGCGCGGATAGACCCCGCAGCGCGCCGTGCCGCCGCAATCGATGACGACCGCGGCGATTTCGGATTCCGGCGGCGCCATGCGGAACCCGTCGACCGCCTCGCCGCCGGTCAGCCGCGCCAGCTCGCGCGCGACCTCGGGAATGCCGCCGCCGGTGATGGCGACGATCTTGTTGCGCTCGGCGCTGGCGGTGATCACCAGCGGGCCACCCCAGCCGCCGGGCCCGGCCTCGACGCGGACGGAGGCGTATTCGGATCTGTTCGACATGTGGTTATCCTCCTCGCCGGCTCAGCCGAGTTCGATGCCCTGGCGCCGCGCCAGGAAAAGGGTGATGCGTTCGGTCACGACGCCGCGGATCAGGATCACCACGAGCCCGACGAGGAAATACCGCACCGCGAGTTCGCCGACCGGCAGATGCAGTTTCTGGATGCCCGCGAGCGCGCCGTAATAGACGAACAGCTCGCCGGCATTGGCGTTGGGGAACAGCGCGGTGATCGGATGGCAGTAGGAAACCGCCGAATCGTAGAAGGCGGGCTTGTGCTTCTCCTCGAGGAACACGCCGAACGTGTAGGCCATCGGGTTGGTCAGGAAGAGCAGCGAGAGCAGCGGCAGCAGCGTGTAGCGGGTGACCGCGTAGCGGCCGGCGAAGCGGGCGAAATTGTGGATCCGGTCCTCGCCGACGAGTGCCGTCAGCGCGTAGAAGGCGGTGAGCAGCACCACCAGCGTCGGGATGATGCCGGTGACATAGGCGACGAAAACTTTCCCGCCGGCCTGGAACAGGCCGATGAACCAGCTCGCCGCGGCGGTGATGGGGGTCAGGACGTGCATGGACTTCCTCGTTTGTTGCTGAATGTCCGGGCGGGCCGCGCCGGCCCGCCGGAGCTTTACGCCGCAGCCGCTTCGGGCAGGGCGAGACCGGGGCCGGCGGACGTCACGGCGCACGCGCGGGCGCGGGCGCGGGCGACCTGTTCGGCGGCGCGGCGCGCGGCGAGGCGGAAGCCGTTGCCGGCGCGGCCGGCCGGCGCATCCGCCGCGAGATCGGCAAGGCGCCGCCCGGCGGCGCGCTCCAGCGGGCGGAAGCGGGCGAAGATCGAGCGCCCCTCCATCATCCGCACCTCGCGCACCATGTCGTCCGGTCCGACCACGACGATCAGGATCAGCCCCTTGCCGAGCCGCGACCGGGCATTGCCGACGCCGACCGCGCCATCCGCCCACCGGCCGATGATCTCGCCCATCACTTTCTGGTAGTGCTTCATCTGCCACGCCGTGCCGGCGATCTGCAGCAGCCAGACGACCGCGAACACCGCGATCAGCCCTGTCCAGGACGGCACGCCAAGGCCGTGGAACAGATTCGTCATGACAGCATCCTCACGACTTTTCTCCCTGTGTCGCCGCCGTTCCCCCGCCCGGCGGGCGGGGATCGTCCAGCGTGTTGGTTGGTGCGGCGCCGGCCAGTGATGGCGAGACCCCGACGCGCGATACGAACATTTGTTTATTTTTAAGTCAAGAAGTTTATTAACAGAATTGTGGATTTGCGGTCCACCCTGCGGGAGCGGCAGGAATTCCGGCGGGAATTGGCACGGAGAGC
>NZ_CAJQZK010000096.1:0-37085 GCF_907164655.1 Acidocella sp. C78 | reverse complement strand
CCATCGCGATGATGGCCTCGACGATGGCGACGGCGGAGGCGTCGTCGGGCACCTGGGAGATGAAGAAGCGGTCGATCTTCAGCTCGTGGATGGGCAGGCGCCGCAGATAGAGCAGGCTCGAATAGCCGGTGCCGAAATCATCGACCGAGAAGCGCACCCCACGGGCGGCGAGGGCGTCCATGATCCGGGCGACTTCCTCGGTGTCGCGGATCAGCAGGTTCTCGGTGATCTCGAGGGTCAGACGTGCCGGGGCGACGCCTTCCCGGTCGAGTGCGGCGAGAACGTCGGTCACGAAGGCGGGATCGCGGAACTGCCGCGGGCTGACATTGACCGACAGGCGCCAGTCCGGACGGTCCGCGCCGATGCGGGCCATCAGCCGGGCGGTTTCGCCCAGCAGCCAGCGGCCGAGCGGGACGATCAGGCCGGAGGTTTCGGCGACGCCGACGAAGCGGTCGGGCGGGGCGAGCCGGCCGTCGCGCCCGCGCAGGCGGAGCAGGGCCTCGGCGCTGGAGGGCGCGCCGGCGGCATCGACCTGGTCTTGCAGCCAGATCGCGAAGCGATCCTCCTTCAGCCCGTTTCTGATATCGTCCTCGATGGCGTGACGGTCGAGGATGGACTGGTGCATCGCCGGGCGGAACATCACCACGTCGCCCTCGCCGGACTTGGCCCGGTACATCGCGGTGTCCGCCTCGCGGATCAGCGTGTCGATCGTGTCCGCCGGTTTCGGAAACAGGGTGAAGCCGACGCTGGCGCCGAGGTGATAATGCCGCTCGCCGATCGAGATGGGCTGGCTGGTCATCGCCTCGATCAGGGCGCGGCCGGCCGTGGTGGCACGGGCGGAGGCCGCTTCGGCGGAGGCGTCTGACGGGGCGAGCACGACCACGAATTCATCGCCGCCGATGCGCGCGATCGTGTCGCCGGCGCCGGTGACGACGCGCAGCCGGCGCGCGGTCTCCCCAGCGCGGCATCGCCGGCGCTGTGGCCGAGCATGTCGTTGATCGTCTTGAAGCGGTCGAGATCGATGAACAGCAGGGCGCCGTGGCCGCCCTCCGCCGCGCCTCGTCGAGCGCGGCGCCGAGGCGCTCGTTGAGCAGGCGGCGGTTGGGCAGCTCGGTCAGCGGATCGAGATGGGCGAGGCGGTAGATCTGTTCCTCGGCCGCGTGATGCTCGGTGATGTCGATCCAGACGCCGGCGATGGCGGCGGGGTTTCCGGCGTCGTCGCGTTGCAGCGTCAGCTCGTCGCGAATCCATCGGAACCCGCCATTGCGATGGCGCACGCGGTAGCGGTGGATGTGGTGCCCGGCGGCGATGGCGAGGGCGACGCCCTGCCCGGCCCGCGGCAGGTCGTCGGGGTGGACATGATCGCGCCACCAATCCGGTCCGCGAACCTCTTCGGGCGCGTAACCCAGCAGGCCGGCGATGTTGCGGCTGATTTCGAGCGGGATGGCGCCACCCTCGCGCAGGGACAGGGTGTAGAGCACCGTGCCGCTCGCCGCGAGGAGCCATTCGATGCGCCGCTCGCTCATCGAGCTGGCGTTGAGGGCGGCGTCGCGCTCCTGCCGGGTGGCGACGTCGCGCAGCGCCTTGGTCAGGTTCGCCGTCAGCTCGACCAGCAGGGCCTGTTCCTCCTCGCCGAAGGCCATCGGGTTGGAGGAATAGAGCGTGAACACCGCCGGCGCCGGGGTCGCCGGCAGGCCGATCGGCAACGCCATGCAGGCCCGGAAGCCGGCTTCGTGCGCCCAGGCGCTCCAGGGCTCGAAGCGCGGATCGACCGCGATGTCGCGCCAGCGGGAAATCCGGCCTCGCGGATGGCGGTGCCGGCCGGCCCGCGGCCCATCGGCGTGTCGGACCAGGAGAGCCGGAGCCGCTCGACATAGGCCACGCCATTGCCGGCGCTGGCGGCAATGTGGATCGGCCGGCCGGGCTCGTCGCCGGCGAGGCCGATCCAGCACGTGTCGTAACCGCCGGTCTCGACGGCGAGGCGGCAGAGCGCGGCGTGGAGCGCCTCGGCGGTGGCGAGGCCGGCGAAGGCCTCGGTCGTGGCGTGGATGGTGCGCAGGGTGCGGTTGGCGCGTTCCAGCGCGTCCTCGCGCAGCCGTCCCATCAGCAGCGGCGCGAGCCGGGCCAGGAAATCCTGCACGAGGCGGCCGGTTTCCTCGGGGATGAGGGGCGTTTCGAAATCGAGCACGAGGCCGAAGCGGCGGTCGGCGAGGTCGAACGGATAGGCGAGCTGGCGCCTTATGCCGGCGCGGAACAGGGCCCTGAGATGAACGTGATGCGGAATGTCGTCGATGTCGGCTAGCGGTCCGGAATCGACGATGCGGTCTTCGGCGAGGCCGGCGCCGAAGCTGACATCGTCGACCGCGTGGCCGCCGGGCCAGCGGGTCATGTCGAAGCCGCGCAGCGCGCTGTCGGGGCTGACATGGGCGGTGACGTATTCGATCAGCCGGTAGGTCGGGTGGTAGCCGGCGAGGAAGCAGAGCGAGGCGCCGGTGCGCTCGGCGCAATGGGCCAGCGCCCGGTCGACCGCCTCGTCGAAGCCGGCGGCGCCGGCGATCTCCTCGGACAGGCGGTTCCAGTAGGCGAGGTCGGCGGCGATGCGGGTCTGGCGGAGCGTGGTCCGGCGGTGTTCGAGTTCGCCGCTCGCCGCCTCGGCCAGATCGGCCAGGAACAGCCGGCCGCGCCTGGCGAAGGACAGGTGCGGCAGGGGCGAGAAGACGCAGACCGCGCCGACCGGCTCGCTGTCCGGCAGGGTGAGGCGGCGAGCGGCGAAAAAGCGGATATGCGGCGGGCCGGCGACCAGCGGATCGGCGGCAAAGCGCGGATCGGCGCCGGCATCGGGCAGGACGAGACCGCCATCGTCACGGCATGCGGCATCGAGGATCGCGCTGCCGCGGGGCAGCCGGGCGAGGCTGGTGCCATAGGTGGCGGCGAGTCGCAGCGCCTGGCCCTCGACCAGGAAGACGAGCGCCGCCGGGAGGTCGAGCCCATGCGCGGCGAGCCGGGCGATGCGGTGGAGCGGCGACGCGGGCGGCGGGCCGCGCTCGTGGCGCGCCGCCATCTCTCGCGGCGCCGGATCGAACTCAGTGCGGACATGCCGCCCCGCTCCGGGGTGTCGCGGCCCGGCCCGCCCCTGGGCGGACCGACGCATCGCCGCGCCACGACAGCATCGGCCGCAGGACAATGTCACCCGCGTTCCGTCGCCGTCCGGCATGATGTCGTCCTGTTGTTGCAATATGTGTGATCGTTCCAAAATGTGACTTGTTTGTAAACAAATTTGCATAAAAATCAACGCGAAACACAATAAAACCTGACGTAAAAGCAACCTCCCCGCCACCGGCCGGCACGGCGGCGCCGGATAGGAGAGAAGCGTTCCCTGTTCCGAAGTTCGACCCATCGACTTGGCCCCGGAGATGTCCGGGGGTTCTTTTTTCTCCCCTGCGACAGGTTCCGGCCTATGATCGGGCGATGACGACGGGCGAGATTGCGACAATCGGCTACGAGGCCTGCGGGTTCGACGATTTCGTGCGGTGCCTGCGCGATGCGGGCATCCGCCAGGTGATCGACGTGCGTGACCTGCCGCTGTCGCGCCGCGCGGGGTTCTCGAAGCGCGGCCTGGACGCGGGGCTGGCGGCGGCCGGGATCGGCTACCGGCATCTCAAGGCGCTGGGCACGCCGGCCGAGGGACGGGAGGCCAACCGGCGGCGGCAATGGGATGCGTTCTGGCGCATCGTCGAGGCGCGGCTGGCAACGCCGGAGGCCGGTTTCGCCCTTGCCCAGGCGGCGTCATGGGCGGCAGAGGCGGCCTCCTGCCTGCTCTGCTACGAGGCTTCGGCCTGCCAGTGCCATCGGCTGCGGGTGGGCGAACTGCTGGAAGCACGATATGGATTCAGGATCAGGCATCTCAGCGTGCACGGCTCTACCCCGTCACCCTGAGACAGGATTGATACGATTTCGTGACGATTGCCTTAATTCTGCCACGCATGGCAGCCATCCAACTGGATCATGGACACATCAAAAGGATGCGCCCAGGCGGCGAGGGTGCGGCAGGCGGGCGGGGCGATGCGCCTCGGGTTCGTCGTGCTGTGCAGTTTCGGGCTGGTCTCGTGCGCCGGGCTGCATCCGGTGAACGGGCTTGCCCTGCCGCCGCCGCCGCCCCGGCCGGCAGCGCCCGCGGCACCGCATGGGATCGCGGCGGCGGCGAGGTTGCAGGCGATGAAGCCGATCGCGGTGGCGGCGGTGCGGCACCCGCCGATGGATTTGTCCGGGCGCAGCGAGGTGGGCCGGGCATCGTTCTACGCCGCCCGCCTGCGCGGGCGCAGGACCGCCGACGGGCAACGGTTCAATCCCAGGGCCGCCGTTGCCGCCAGTAAGACGCTGCCGCTCGGCACCGTGGCGCGGGTGGTCAACCTCACCAACGGCACCAGCGCCACCGTCACCGTTGACGATCGCGGCCCCTTCGTCGCGAGCCGGATGCTCGATGTCAGCCCCGCCGTCGCGGTGCGGCTGGGGATGCTGCGGGAGGGGGTGGCGAGAGTGCTGGTCGAGCCGATCGCGATCCCCGAGCCGAATGGCGAGGTCAGGCTGGGGGCAGGCGCCGCCCTCGTCACGCCGGCGGAGATCCATCAAGCGGTGCTGACGAGCCGGCAGATCATGCGCCGGGCCGATCCTTCCGCCGCCAGCCGTTGAGCCGGCGCCGCCGGGCCGTTCACTGGACGATGCGCGCGTAACCTGCGACGCGCTCCCGACGAAAGCTATGCGAACCATGCGGGAGATGCGGATGCCGTGCGAGAGCGAGCAGGCCGGACCCGGCGCCGGGCCAAGGCGCGGGCGCCGATGATGGTGCCGGAGGGCGCGCGATGACGCCGGTGATCGTCGTATTCGCCCGCGTGCCGCGCCTTGGCGTCGGCAAGCGGCGGCTGGCGCAGCGGATCGGCGACCGCGCCGCCCTGCGCTTCGCGCGCGGGCAACTGGCGCGGCTGCTTGGCGAGCTGCGCGGGCTGCGCGGGGTCTGCCGCATCGTCGCGATGACGCCGGACCATCACGCGCGGTTCGCGGCAGGCGGTTTCGGGCGGATCGGCCAGGGGCGCGGCGATCTTGGCGCGCGGATGGGCCGGGTGTTCCGCCGGTTTCCGCGGCGGGCGGTCATCATCGTCGGCAGCGATATTCCCGGCATTGCGCGGGAGGATCTGCGCCGGGCGGCGACAAGCCTGCGCGGCGCGGATGCGGTGTTCGGCCCGGCGGCCGATGGCGGCTACTGGCTGATCGGCCTGTCCGGCAGGCGGCCGGCCGATCCGTTCGGCGGGGTCCGGTGGTCGAGCGAGGACACGCTCGCCGATACGCTGCGCAATTTCCGGCGCCATCGCGTGGCGATGCTGCGGACACTCGCCGATGCCGACACGGCGATCCCCTCGCCGCCCCGCTTCGGGCCGCGGGGCTGAGATCGCCGGTCCGGCGCGATCGAATGATGCTCTAATTTCCACTTTCAATCTGAAATCCGTCAGATTTCAGATTCTGGACACTAACGTCGAGCATCGTTCTCCTGACCGAGAGCGGCGAGACGGGCCGCGAGATCGGCGGCGCGGAGGCCCGCGGCCAGCACCAGCTTGTCGCGCGCCTGCGCGCCGGCGCGCAGCGCGAGCCGGGACGGGCTGAGCCCGAGACCGTCGGCCAGGGCCTTCAGCACCGCCGCGTTGGCGCGGCCCTCCTGCGGCGGCGCGGCGACGGCGACGCGCAGGCGCGCGGGCGGCCAGCCCGGCGATGGCGGGGCCTCGACGATGGGGCCGAAACGCGGGCGGCGCGCGCCCGGCTGCACTTTCAGCGCCACCAGAAGGCCGGCCGCGCTGTCGAGCCAGAAGGGGGATGGCGGGGACGCGGTCATCGGCGGCGGCGGCGGGTCGTGCCGCGCCAGATGCAACGGCGGGTATCGATTCCGATTTTGCGGTGCCGCGAGAACTGCGCCGAATCGGAACAGCGAGAGGATGTCGCCCGTGCGGGCGGATTGCCGAGGCGTCGAAAAAGTTCAGGAAATATCAACAAAAATTCAATCCGTTACTTGTTTTCACAACTTGCGGCACCTGGCTACCACCAATTCATCCGTCATCCATCATAACTCAACCCTTCGGAATGAGAGATGGCGGACGATCCGCAGAAACATCGACGCCGATGGAACGACCTGAGGATTCTTTTGGGAGGAACGATGGTCAACATCTACACCAGGCGCGAAGGCCCACGACCTGAAGACGCGCGGATGCGCAAGGTGCTGCAGGAAAACCGGGCGACGATCACGCGCATCGCCGATCATATCACCGCGGGCGGCTATTCGGCGCGCAAGGCGCCGAAGCCCGAACCGCAGGCGCGCGGCCTGATCATCAGCACAGGCGGGGCGAGCCGGCCGGAGGCGGAGGTGGCGGCGCCGGCGGTGCGGATCAGCGTCAATGGCCGCGTCTGCATCGTCGATGGCAATAGCGGCTACCAGCTTCATCATGTGGGCAATGTGGTCCGGCGCGGGGCCGCGGAGGTGTTCGTGCTGGCGAGTGCGGCGAACGGCTTCATCGCCCCGGCGGCGCCGGAGATCGTGGCGAGCCTGACCGAGCTGGACGGAATGCGGCTCGACCCGGAGCGGGGGGAGGACGAACTGGCCGAAGAGATCGGCGTTCGGCTCGGCATTGGTTGACACTCTTGCCGCCCGCCGCACGCCGCCGCAGCGGGCGGGCGGCAAAATGACGGTGCCGGCAGCGCCCGGGGCGGCCGATTATGACGAACGGGCAACGATGGAAGCCTGGGAGCGGCTGCTCGCCGGCGAGCCGCATTGCGCGCGCGGTGTCAGCGTGCGCACGCTGATCGGGGAATCATGGTCACGCTGCGCCTCGTGCGGGATCGACGCGCAGCAGGGCGAGGCGCCGCTGAACCGCGAGATCGAGGCGCTGATCGAGCGCAACCGCGACCTGATGCGCGCGGCGCGGCGCAGCTTCGGGACGATCGGGCGGCTGCTGGAGGGAACCGGCGCGATGCTGGTGCTGGCCGATCGCGACGGCGTGCTGCTCGACGCGATGGGCGATCGGCGCACCCTGCATGACGGCATGGACATCAATCTCGCGATCGGCGGGACCTGGACCGAGGATGTCGTCGGCACCAACGGGATCGGCACCGCGCTCTGGGCCGGCGTGCCGGTGTTCGTGCATGCCGCCGAGCATTTCTGCGCCGGGATCAAGAGCTGGACCTGCGCCGGCGCGCCGATCCGCGATCCGTTCGACAGCAGCATCATCGGCGTGGTCGATCTCTCCGGCCATCCGGACATTTTCCGGCCGCACAATATCGGGCTGGTTGTCGCCGCGGCGCAGGAGATCGAGAAGGCGCTGGCCGAGCAGCGCAACGAGGAACGCGCCCGGCTGCTGGAGGCGTTCATTTCCTCGGCGACGGATTACCGGCGCAGCGACGGGCTGCTGATCGTCGATCATCGGGGGCGGCCGGTCTATTGCCACAATGTCGCGGAAAGCACGCTGCACGCCTTCCGCGCCGATACCACGGACGAGACCGCGGAGCGGCGGCTCGAACGCTTTCTCGCCGGGCGGGCCGGCGGCGATGAGCTGCCCGCCGCGCTGCGGCGCTGCCATGTCAGCTCGCTGAAGGCGGAGAACGGCATTTGCGGCGCGGCGCTAGTGTTTCCCGAACGCGTCCCCCGCCCGGCCACCCCGGCGGGAGGGATACCCGCCGGCGTGGAGGGGAGCGCGCCGCAGATCATTGGCGAAAGCCCCGCGCTGCATCATGCGGTGGAGATCGCCCGCAGGGTCGCGGCGACTCCGGGTGTGACCTCCGTGCTGATCGAGGGCGAGACCGGGGTGGGCAAGGAGCTGTTCGCACGGCTGATCCACGAGGGCAGCCAGCGGACGCCGGGCAGCCCGTTCATCACGCTCAATTGCGGCGGCATCACCCGCGAGCTGTTCGGCAGCGAGCTGTTCGGCCACATGCCGGGCGCCTTTACCGGCGCGAGCCGGGAGGGCAAGCCGGGGGTGTTCGAGCTGGCGCATGGCGGCACGCTCTGCCTCGACGAGATCGGCGAGATGCCGATGGAAATCCAGCCCTTCCTGCTGCGGGTGCTGGAGGAGCGGGTGGTGCGCCGGCTGGGGGACAGCCGGACGCGGCCGGTGGAGGTGCGGCTCATCGCCTCGACCAACCGCGACCTGCGCCGCGAGGTCGAGGCCGGGCGGTTCCGGCGGGACCTGTTCTACCGGATCAGCACGGTGACGATCGAGGTGCCGCCGCTGCGCGCGCGCGGCGACGACGCGCTGCTGCTGGTCGCGCATTTCAACAACCGCATCGCCGCGCGCCTGCGCGCGGCTCCGCTGGTCTTCGATGCGCAGGCGCTGGAGGCGCTGCGCGCCCACCCCTGGCCGGGCAATGTGCGCCAGCTGCGCAACCTGATGGAGAAGCTGCATATCCTGCGCCATGACGGGCGCGTGCGGCACGCCGACCTGCCGGCGGAGTTCCACGACGCGCCGCCGCGCGAGAGGATGCCGGAGGCGATGGCGGCGGCGCCCAGCATCGAGGAGGCGGAGCGGCTGGCGATCTGCAACATGTTGCGGGCGGAGGGCGGCAATCTGAGCCGGGCGGCGCAGCGGCTCGGGATTTCGCGGCCGACGCTGTATCGCAAGCTCGACCAGTTCGGCATCCGCCGCGGCTTCGTCTGACCGCGCGGCGGCGGACCCCTCAGGCGTTCTTCAGATAGGCATCGTATTCCACATCCGAGATGCGGCGGCGGAATTCGGCGATTTCCTGGCGCTTGCAGGCGGCGAAGATGGACTGGAAGGCCGCACCGAAGATGGCGCCGGCGCGGGGCGAACCGGCGAAGCGCTCGGTCGCCTGGCTCCAGGCGATCGGCAGGCGCGGCGCCGTGGCGGCCACCTTGTCGCCGAAGGTTTCATCGCCGGGATCGGCCCCCTCCCCGATCCCTGCCTCGATCGCGCCGAGCAGGGCGGCGAGGACGAGATAGGGGTTGCAGTCGGCCCCGGCGACGCGGTGCTCGATGCGGGCGGCGGCGGGATCGGCGTTGATCACCCGGATCGAGGACATGCGGTTGTCGTGCCCCCAGTCGCCGAAGACGGGCGCATGGGTGCCGGGGGCGAAGCGGCGATAGGAATTGGCGTGCGGGGCGAAGGTCAGCATCGTGTCCGGCATCGCCGCGACCAGGCCGCCGAGCGCGTGATAGAGCAACGGGGCGGCGCGCGCCTCATCGCCGGTGAAGACGTTGCGCCCGGCGCGGTCGAGCAGCGAGACATGGACATGCATGCCGCTGCCGGCCCAGTTGCCGAAGGGCTTGGCCATGAAGGTCGCGGCGAGGCCGTGCTTGCGGGCGATCTGCTTGACCGCGCGCTTGAACAGCACGGCGTCGTCGGCGATGCGCAGCGCATCCGCCGCGTAGTGCAGCGTGACCTCGAACTGGCCGGGGCCGTTCTCGCTGATCAGCGTGTCGAGCGCGATCGACTGGGCGTCCGCCGCGCGCAGCAGGTCGCGCAGCACGGGTTCGTAATCGTGGATTTCCCACAGGCCGAGCGTGTCGGTCTGCCAGCCGCGCCAGTGGCTTTCATCGGCGCCGCGCGGGGCGACGCGCTGGCCGCCGGTGCGGTTGGGATCGAGCAGGTAGAATTCCAGCTCGACGCCGACCGCCGCGGTGAGGCCGCGCGCGGCGAGCGTGCCGATCACGCGGGAGAGCACGCCGCGCGGATCGGCGTAGAACAGCGCGCCGTCCGGCTCCTGCATGGTCAGCAGCGCCTGGGCGGCGCGGCCCTCGGCCCAGGGCATGATGGCGACGCTGTGCGGCACGGCGAAGCACTTGCCGTCCGGGTCGCCGGTGTCGAAGGCGATGCCGCCCTCGACGATGTCCCGCCCCCAGATGTCGAGCAGATAGGCCGAGCGCGGCAGGGCGATGCCGCCGGCGAACAGCGCCTCCGCCCGGTCGCGCTGGAGCCATTTGCCGCGGGGGACGCCGTTCACGTCGATGATGAACGCCTCGATCAGCTCGCAATCGGCGAGCAGCGCGCGCGGATCGCCCGGCGCCGCCGGCGCGTCCATCTCAGGCCGCCATCTCGGCGCGGACCGCGTCCATCGTCGCTGCGATGGCGCGGCGGGCGCGGGCGACCATGTCGTCGATCTCCGCGGCGCTGATGGTCAGCGGCGGGGCGAAGACCATCGTGTCGCGCACCGCGCGCATGACGAGATCGTTGGCGAAGCAATGGTCGCGGCAGATCGTGCCGACGCGGCCGGTTTTCTCGAAGAAGCGGCGGGTGCGGCGGTCGGCGGTCAGCTCGATCGCGCCGATCAGGCCGACGCCGCGGATCTCGCCGACGATCGGCAGATCGTCCAGCGCGGCGCGCAGCTTTTCGCGCAACATCTCGCCGCTGGCGGCGGCGCGGGCGGCGAGCCCCTCGCGCTCGATGATGTCGAGATTGGCGAGGGCGACGGCGCAGGAGACCGGATGACCGGAATAGGTGAAGCCGTGATAGAACTCGCCGGTCTCGTTGATCAGCACGTCCGCCACGCGATCGCCCACCATGACGGCGGAGAGCGGCGCGTAGCCGGAGGTGATGGCCTTGGCGAGGGTCATCATGTCGGGCGCAATGCCGAAGGTTTCGCAGCCGAACATGCGCCCGGTGCGGCCGAAGCCGCAGATCACCTCGTCGGCGATCAGCAGGATGTCGTTCTCGCGGCAGATGCGCTGGATTTCCGGCCAGTAGGTCGCGGGCGGAATGATGACGCCGCCGGCGCCCTGGATCGGCTCGCCGATGAAGGCGGCGATGTTGTCGGCGCCGAGTTCGGCGATCTTCGCCTCGAGCGCGCGGGCGGCGTGCCGGCCGAATTCGTCCGGGTCCATCTGGCTGCCGCGGCCATACCAGTAGGGCGGCATGATATGGGCGAAATCGGGCAGTGCCGCGCCCTGGCGGTGCATGTCCTTCACTCCGCCGGCGGCGGCGCCCAGCGTGGTCGAGCCGTGATAGCCGTAGTCGCGGCCGATGATGATGCGCTTGGCGGGCTTGCCGCGGGTGATCCAGTAGGTGCGGGCCATGCGCAGCGCGGTATCGACCGCCTCCGATCCCGAGCAGGCGAAGAAGGCGTGATTCAGGTCGCCCGGCGCCATCGCGGCGAGGCGCTCGGCCAGGGCGATGACCGGGCGCGTCGAGGTCTTGAAAAACGTGTTGTAGAAGGGCAGCGCGCGCATCTGCGCCGCCGCCGCCTCGACGAGTTCGGCCCGGCCATAGCCGGCGGCGACGCACCAGAGCCCGGCCATCGCATCGAGAATGCGGTTCCCCTGATCGTCGGTCAGCCAGACGCCGTCGCCCGCGGTGATGATCCGCACCCGCCCCTCGTGGAGGGATTTGTGGTCGGAGAAGGGGTGGAGGTGGTGGGCGGCATCGGCGTGCTGCCAGTCGAGGGCGAGGGTCTGGTCTTGCATGAGTAGCTCCGTTCTGTCGTGCGTGGGGTGCGGCGCGGGCCGCGTGACGGCAACGATCAGGAACGGGGCGGGCTGAAACCGATGCGGGCGCACAGGCGCAGCATCTCGGCATGCAGGTCGAGGCCGGCGCGGGGGGAGACGGGCTGGCGCCGCGCGCCAGGGAGGGACGGAGCCGGCGCTGGTGGACCGGAGCAAAACATCACCAATGGAGAGTATCGGCTCCGGCCGCGCGGTTCAACCGGAATGTGCCGGGTCAGAAGCTCGGCGGCGTGTTGGCGCTGATCACCTCGCAGGGCGCGTCGAACGGGTTGCGGAAGCGATGCGGGATGCGGCTGCGGAAATAATAGGCATCGCCGGCGCCGAGGGCGCGCTCCTGGTCGCCCACGGTGACGAGGAGGCGGCCGCTGACGATCACGCCCGCCTCCTCGCCCTCGTGGCGGAGCATGGATTCGCCGGTATCGGCGCCGGGGGCGTAGGTTTCGTGCAGCATCTGCAGCGCGCGATCCTTCAGGCGGCGGCCGACCATGCGGAAGGAGATCCGCTCGCCGAAAGCGATTTCGGTGAGGTCGGCGGCGGTGAAGAACACGTCTTCCGGGGCGGCGAGATCGAGGGTGAAGAACTCGGCGAGCGACATCGGGATGCCGTCGAGAATCTTCTTCAGCGAGGAGATCGACGGGCTGACCCGGCCCTGCTCGATCAGCGAGATGGCGCCGTTGGTGACGCCGGCGCGGCGGGCCAGCTCGCGCTGGGTGAGGCCGAAGACCTGGCGCATCCGCCGCAGCCGCACGCCGACGCCGGATTCTTCCCCGGCATCGGCATCGGCGGCGGGCGGCGAGAGGCGGTCCGGTTCGGGCGGGGCCGGCGCGTCGGCGTCCATGCTCAGGCGAGAACCCGCTCGACCGGCAGCAGCTCGTGGCCGAGGGCGGCGGCGACGGCGGGATGGACGATCCGCCCCTCGGCGACGTTGAGCCCGGCGCGCAGATGCGGGTCGGCGCGCAGCGCCTCGCGCCAGCCCTGCCCGGCGAGGCGCAGCGCGTAGGGCAGCGTCGCCTGGGCGAGGGCGAAGGTCGAGGTGCGGGGCACCGCGCCCGGCATGTTGGCGACGCAGTAATGCACCACGCCGTCGACCACGTAGGTCGGGTTGTCATGCGTGGTGGGCTTGCTGGTTTCGAAGCAGCCGCCCTGGTCGATCGCGACATCGACCAGCACGGCGCCGCGGCGCATGTGGCCGAGCATGTCGCGCGTGACCAGCTTCGGCGCCGAGGCGCCGGGGACGAGCACCGCGCCGATGACGAGATCGGCGTTGAAGACGGTCTGCTCCAGCGCCTCGGTGGTCGAGAACATGGTTTTCAGCCGCGGGCCGTAGAGATCGTCGAGCTGGGCGAGGCGGGCGATCGACTTGTCGAGGATGGTGACGTCGGCGCCCATGCCCAGCGCGATGCGCGCCGCGTTGGTGCCGACCACGCCGCCGCCGAGCACGACGACATGCGCCGGCGGCACGCCGGGCACGCCGGCGAGCAGGACGCCGAACCCGCCGGCAGCCTTCTGCAGCGACACCGCGCCGACCTGCACCGCCATGCGGCCGGCGACCTCGCTCATCGGCGCGAGCAGCGGCAGGCGGCCCTGCGCGTCGGTCACGGTTTCGTAGGCGATGGCGATGGCGCCGGACTCCATCAGCAGCTTCGCCTGCGCGGGATCGGGGCGAGGTGGAGATAGGTGAACAGGATCTGGCCGGGGCGCAGGCGGCGGCATTCGACGGGCTGCGGCTCCTTCACCTTCACGATCATCTCGGCTTCGGCGAACACGGTCGCGGCATCCGGGGCGATGGCGGCGCCGGCGCGGACATAGGCCGCATCGTCCATGCCGATTCCCTCGCCCGCGCCGGTCTCGACCAGAACGCGATGGCCATGGGCGTGCAGCTCGCGCACCGAAGCGGGCGTGAGGCCGACCCTGAATTCGTTGTTCTTGATCTCCCGCGGAACGCCGATCAGCATGGGCAGGATCCTTTCGCGACGGTGATGTTTAGAATAATCATCACAGCCTAGCCGCGCCCCCTGCCCCGCGCAACCGAATCAGGCGGGATTTCGGCGGAACGATCGGATCTTTCAACGACAGCGTTGCGAAGGCGGGTGATATGTCGCGGACCGCCCCCGGTCTCGTTGATTATTCTTGACGATCATCTTGCGTTTGGCGATGCTTCCGAGACGGGGAACGAAAGCCGGCACAAAGGCCGAACCGCACCGCCGGCGCGATCCGGCGGGAGGGCTGGGAGAGACCATGGAACGCACCAATGCGCCGCCGGGACGCGGCGCCGCGGCCACATCCTTGCGGGGGGCTTGCGGCCAATGGCGGGACCGCTAGTCTCGGCAGCCATGAAAGCGCAGCATGCCGCAAGCGGGCCGGAGGTGGCCGAGAGGCGCGGGCAGATCGTTCTCGAAGACATCAGCCGCGTGTTCGCCGCCGATGCCATCGCTGTCGACCGGGTCAATCTCGTGATCCATCCGGGCGAGTTCTTCACCCTGCTCGGCCCCTCGGGCTGCGGCAAGACGACGTTGCTGCGCATGATCGCCGGCTTCGAGACGCCGGATTCCGGGCGCATCCTGGTCTCCGGTCGGGAAATGCAAGCGGTGCCGGCGCATCATCGGCCGGTGAACACGGTGTTCCAGTCCTACGCGCTGTTCCCGCATCTGAGTGTCGCGGAGAATATCGGTTTCGGGCTCAGGATGCGGCGCATCGCCCGCGCCGAGCGGCGCACGCGCACGCGGCGGATCATGGAGCTGCTGCAGATCGACGCCTTCGCCGACCGCAACCCGGCACAGCTTTCCGGCGGGCAGCGCCAGCGCGTCGCCCTCGCCCGCGCGCTGGTCAACGAGCCGGAGGTGGTGCTGCTCGACGAGCCGCTTTCGGCGCTCGACGCCAAGCTGCGGGCGGAATTGCAGGTCGAGCTGATGCGGATGCAGAAGCGGCTTGGCATGACGTTCATCTTCGTCACCCACGACCAGCACGAGGCGCTGGTGATGAGCGACCGGATCGGGGTGATGCAGCGCGGCCGGCTGCTCCAGGTCGGGCCGGTGCTGGATGTCTACGAGCGGCCATCGAGCGTGTTCGTCGCCGAGTTTCTCGGCCTGTCGAACATCTGGCCGGTTACGCCGCTGCCGGGAGGGCTGATCGAGACGCCGCTCGGCAGGCTGGCGATCGGCGCGCCCGATCCGGCGCGCGGCACGGCGATGATCCGCCCCGAGAAAATCTGGATGTACGGCGAGGGCGGCGCGCCCGCCGGGCGGGCGAACCTGCTGGGCGGCATCGTGCGCGAGGCGATCTATATGGGCGCGTCGACGCAATATCGGGTCGAGCTTGAGAACGGCGCGCCGCTGCTGGTCTATGACACCAACAACCAGGCGGCCGAGCGGAGCTGGCGGCCCGGCGAGGCGGTGACCTGCGAGCTGAAACCCGAAAACATCGTGCTGATCGGCGCATGAGTGCGGCGACCGCCTCGCGGCGCGGGAGTGCGGCGCGGGCCGAACGCTTCGGCCGCGCGGTGCGGCTCTGGGTCACGGCGGGGCCGGGCCTCGCGTGGATCGTGGCGTTCCTCGTGCTGCCGAGCGCGATCCTGCTCGGCATCGGGTTCTTCACCTCGGGCAGCTATGGCGGGCCGGAACTGCCGCTGACGCTTCAGCCGCTGCGCGAGGTCGCCGGCTATTCGATCCTGGGCTGGAGTTCGGGCAACATCACCGTGCTCGCGCGCTCGCTCATCCAGGCGATGAGTGCGGGGGTGCTGACGGTGCTGTTCGCCTATCCGGTGGTGTTCTTCATCGTCACCCGCCCGCCGGCGGCGCGGCCGCTGCTGCTGCTGTTCATCGTGCTGCCGTCCTGGACCAACCAGGTGGTGCGGACCTATGCGTGGATGGAGCTGCTCGGGCCGGAATCGGCCTTGTCTCATCTGGTCCAGTCGCTCGGGCTGCTGCAGCCGCATCTCGGCCTGTTTCCGGGCGTGCTCGCGATGCAGATCGGGCTGACCTACAACTACCTGCCCTACATGGTGGTGCCGCTCTACGCCGCGGCGGAGAAGCTCGACTGGGCGCTGGTCGAGGCCGGGCGGGATCTCTACGCCTCGGGCCCCAGGCTGTTCTGGAACACGGTGTTTCCGCAGACCCTGCCGGGCCTGCTCTCGGGCATCATTCTCGTCGTCATCCCCGCTTTCGGCGATTACGTGGTGCCCACGCTGCTCGGCGGCGGCAAGTCGATGATGATCGGCTCGCTGATCGCCTCGCAATTCCTGGAAACGCCGAACTGGCCCTATGGCGCGGCGCTGACGATCTTCATGCTGGTGTTCACCTGCGCGGGGCTGCTCGCCTTCCGGGTGCTGAGCAAGCGGCTCGGCGGCGCCGAGGAGAGCATGATGTGAGGCGCGGATGATGGGCATCTCGCTGGGAAAATCGACCCGCCGCTCGCTGCTGGCGATGAGCCTGCCGGTTTATGTGCTGCTCTACGCGCCGCTGCTGCTGATCGCGATCTTTTCCTTCGCGCCGCCGCCTCTGGCCAGGGGGCAGACCTTCTACTGGTATGCCGACCTGCTGCATTCGCCCGAGGTGATCGCGGCGTTCCGGCGGTCGCTGACGCTGGCGATCGGCTCTTCGGTGCTGGGGACGGCGCTGGGCACGCTGATGGGCTTCGGCCTGTATCGCTATCGCGACCGCCGCGCGCGGGGCTTCGCGAGCGCGCTGCCGAGCCTGATCATCTATACGCCGATCATCATGCCGAGCCTGGTGTTCGGGATTTCCGAGCTGATCTTCTTCAGCTTCATCCACGGCGCGACCGGGCTGCTCGGCGCGGGGCTGCTGACGATGGGGATCGCGCATGTCACCTTCGAGGCGCCGTTCGTCGCCCTCGTGGTGTTCGCCCGGCTGTCCGGGCTCGATCCGAACATGTTCGAGGCGTCGCACGACCTTTACGCCGATGCGCGGCAATCCTTCCTGCATCTGACCGTGCCGGTGATCCGCCCGGCGATCATCGGCGGGTTCCTGCTCGCCTTCACGCTGTCGATCGACGATTTCACGATCAGCTTCTTCACCGCGGGGCCGGGCAGCACGACGCTGCCGATCTATATCTACAGCGCGGTGGCGCGGAAGGGCGTTTCACCCGACATCAACGCGCTGGCGACGCTGATGATCGCCACCGTGATCGGCACCGGGCTGCTGCAATACGCCTTCACGAGAAACCGGACGCGAAAGCTCGTCGCGCGGCCGGGAGACTGACACGGACGAGCCGCCGGCAAGGCAATGGACGAGGACGCGGCAACGCGGATGGATCAACGCTACAGGAGGTTTTTGATGAAGGGATTGATGGGCAGGATCGCGGGGGGCGCGCTTGCCGCGCTGATCGCGATCGGCGGTGGCGCGCCGGCCGCGCATGCCGCGGGCAAGACGCTCTATCTGTTCAACTGGCAGGACTATATCGGCAAGGGCCTGATCAAGAAGTTCGAGGCCTATTGCGGCTGCAAGGTGGTGCAGACCTATTACGACTCCAACTCGGAGCTTGAGGCGAAGCTGCGCGCGGGCGGGGATTCGCAATATGACGTCGTCGTGCCATCGAGCTACTACATCCCGCAGCTCGTCCAGCAGGGGCTGATCCGCACGCTCGACAAGGCGAAGCTGCCGAACTTCAAGAACCTGCTGCCGCGCTTTCGAAATGTCAGCTACGATCCGCACGACGCGCATGTGGTGCCCTATCAGTGGGGCACGATCGTGATCGGCTACAACAAGGACAAGATCAAGAACCCGCCCGACAGCTGGGCAGCGCTGTTCGATCCGAAATACAATTCGGGCTATCCGTTCTCGATGATGAAGGGCTCGGGGCGCGACCTGATCGGCGCGGCCTGCGCCTATCTCGGCGAAGGCTTCGCCTGCAAGACCAAGGCGGCCTGGATCAAGGCGGCGAAGCTGATCGAGACGCAGGTCAAGCGGCCGAACTTCTCCGGCTTCGTCGACGGCGATCCGACGATGCAGCAGCTCAAGAAGGGCGTGGTCGCGATCGGCATGACCTGGAGCGGCAGCGTCGCGCAGTGCTACGCCGACAAGACCTGCCTGAACATCGGCTGGATTCTGCCGAAGGAAGGCTCGGAAGCCTGGGTGGACAACATGGCGATCCCGACCCATGCGCCCGACCCGGAGCTTGCCTACAAGTTCATCAACTTCATCCTCGGCGCGAAGCAGGGGGCGGAGCTTTCGAACTTCAACATGTATCCGAGCCCGAACGCGGCCTCGGCGCCGTATCTCGACAAGGCGATCAAGCAGCCGCTGGTGACGCCGACGCCGGCGCAGATCAAGCGGCTCAGCTTCCTTCCCGCGCTGACTCCGGCGCAGAGCAAGGAATTCGGTGCGATCTGGACCGCGGTCCGGCAGCACTGAGACACGACGGCGCGCCCAGCCGGGCGCGCCGGACCTGCGGCGCGGCGCCGGGACGCCGCGCCGCACATCGCAACCGGGCATATCGCCGGCATGGCCTCGCCGCCCGCCGGGACCGCCCTTGAGGCACACATGACCGACCTGGCCGAATGGTTCAACGAACACCGCATCACCGAAGTCGAATGTCTGGTGCCGGACATCACCGGCATCCCGCGCGGCAAGATCATGCCGGCGCAGAAATTCCTGCGCGGCGGCGCGCCACGGCTGCCAGAGAGCATCTTCATCCAGTCCGTCACCGGGGAATATCCCGAAGATCCGGACGACAAGCTGACCGATCCGGCGATCATCGACATCAACCTGATCCCCGATCCCTCCACCGTCCGCCTCGTGCCCTGGGCGCACGAGCCGACCGCGCAGATCATCCATGACTGCCAGTATTCCAATGGCCGGCCGGTGACAATCGCGCCACGGCAGGTGCTG
Source organism: Acidocella sp. C78 (assembly GCF_907164655.1). Classification (NCBI taxonomy): domain Bacteria; kingdom Pseudomonadati; phylum Pseudomonadota; class Alphaproteobacteria; order Acetobacterales; family Acidocellaceae; genus Acidocella; species Acidocella sp. C78. Next base: position 18,752 of record NZ_CAJQZK010000096.1, on the reverse strand, counting down.
CGCCATGTGCTCGCACTGTACGAGGAGCGCGGCTGGAAGCCGGTGCTGGCGCCGGAGCTGGAATTCTACCTGGTCGGGCGCAATACCGATCCCGACTATCCGCTGGCGCCACCGGTCGGCCGGTCGGGCCGGCAGGAAACCGGGCGACAATCCTACTCGATCGACGCGGTGAACGAGTTCGACCCGCTGTTCGAGGAGATGTACGATTTCTGCGAGATGCAGGAACTTGATCTCGACACGCTCATCCACGAGGAAGGGGCGGCGCAGGTCGAGATCAACTTCCTGCATGGCGATCCGCTGAACCGGGCGGACCAGGTGTTCCTGTTCAAGCGCACGGTGCGCGAGGTCGCCTTGCGGCACGACATGTACGCCACCTTCATGGCCAAGCCGATGGACGAGGAGCCGGGCAGCGCCATGCATGTGCACCAGAGCGTGGTCGATCTCGAAACCGGGCGAACGCTGTTCGCCGACACTGACGGGCGGCCGAGCCCGCTGTTTCTCTCCTTCATCGCCGGGTTGCAGAAATACATCCCGGTGATCATGCCGATCTTCGCGCCGAACGTGAATTCGTATCGGCGGCTGACGCGGTTCTCCAACGCGCCGATCAACCTGCAATGGGGGCACGACAACCGGACCTGCGGGCTGCGCGTGCCCTATGGCGAGGCGGATGCGATGCGCGTCGAGAACCGGGTGCCGGGGGCGGATGCGAACCCCTATCTCGCCTTCGCCGCCTCGCTCGCCTGCGGCTATCTCGGCATGGTGGAAGGGCTGACGCCGACGCCGGCCTTCCGCGGCTCGGCCTATTCGCAGCCCTATTCGCTGCCGCGCGAACTCTCGCACGCGCTCGAGATGATGGAGCAGGCGCGGCCGCTGATCGACATTCTCGGGCAGAAGCTGGTCGAGGTGTTCGTCGCGGTGAAGCGGCTCGAATACGAAACCTACCTGCGGGTGATCAGCTCGTGGGAACGCGAACACCTGCTGCTGAACGTCTGAACCGCATGGCCCTGTCGAACTACTACGAAACGACGGCGCGCTATGCCGCGACGACAGCGCCGCTGACGGGCGATCTGCGCTGCGATGTCGCGATCATCGGCGCGGGGATGACCGGATGCGCGGCGGCGCTGCATCTCGCCGAGCGCGGCTATCGCGTGGTCGTGCTGGAGGGCGAGCGCATCGGCTTCGGCGCCTCGGGGCGGAATGGCGGGCAGGTGCTGCCGGGCTTCGCCGCCGATCTCGGCAAGCTGCGGCGGCTCGTCGGCGGTCCGGCGGCGAAGGCGCTGTGGGAGATGTCGCTGGAAGCGGTGGATCTCGTGCATGCGCAGATCGCGCGGTTCGCGATTCCGTGCGATCCGCGGCGGGGGTATCTGCATGTCGCGGTGAAGGCGCGGCAGGTGGGCGAGCTGGAAGCCTGGCAGCGGGAACTCGAGGAACTCGGGCTGGAGGGATTCCGGCTGCTGCGCGGTGCGGCCTTGCAGGAGCGGCTGCGCAGTCCGCGCTACGTTGCCGGGCTGCTCGATCCGGTCGCCGGCCATATCCATCCGCTGAACTACACGCTCGGCCTCGCCCATGCGGCGATGGCGGCGGGGGCCACGATCCATACCGGCACGCGGGTCGCCTCGATCACGCCGGGCGATGAGGTGGTGCTGAAAACGGCAGGCGGCAGCGTGCGCGCGGAGCATCTGCTGATCTGCGGCAATGCCTATCTCGGCACGCTGGTGCGGCCGATCGCCGGGCATGTGATGCCGGTCGGCACCTATATCGTCGCGACCGAATCGCGCGCGGATGTCCGCGATCTCATTCCGCATGACGAGGCGGTGGCCGACCTCAATTTCGTGCTCGACTATTTCCGCCGCAGTGCGGATGACCGGATGCTGTTCGGCGGGCGCGTTTCATATTCCACGCTGCCGCCGCCCAACCTCGGCGCGGCGATGCTGGCGCGGGCAAAACGGGCCTTTCCGCAGCTCGCGGATGCGCGGGCCGAGCACGTGTGGGGCGGCAATGTCGCGATCACCCGCAACCGGCTGCCGCATTTCGGCCGCCTCGGCCGCAACGTGCTGTTCGCCCAGGGGTTTTCGGGGCATGGCGTGGCGCTGACCGGGCTGGCTGGCCGGCTGATGGCCGAGGCGGTGGCCGGGCGCGCCGAGCGGTTCGATATCTTCACCCGCATTCCGCATGCGCGGTTTCCGGGCGGCCCCTTGCTGCGAATGCCAACCCTGGTGCTGGCGACAAGCTGGTTCCGGCTGCGGGACATGCTCTGACCGGGTTGCCAGAAACAACAACCTGTGGTTGCTATTCGGGACAAACCCGGAGACACGCGCCATGCGCCCTGCCCGCCTTGCGCCCGCGCTGTGCGGCGCGGCCATCCTGCTCGTCGCGATCGCGTGGCGGCGGGGCGGCGAGTATGACGAGTTCTATTCCGTCTTTCTCGTGGCCGGGCATCCGCGGCCGGACTGGCCGGCTTCGCCTTTCAGCGCCGGCGCGGCGGGGGCGTTCTATCGCGGCCATGCGGGGTTCGGCGCGATCGCCGCGACGTTGCGGCGGGGCGATGTGCATCCGCCGCTGTATTTCTGGCTGCTGTCGCTCTGGCGCGATGGGGTCGGGTTCGGGCTGTTCCGGCTGCGGCTGCTCTCGGTGGCGGAGACGCTGGGCGCGCTGGCGCTGCTCGGGCGGATCGCCTCGCGGATGGGCGTCAGCGCATCGCTGGCGATCGTGATCACGACGCTGTTCTACGGCTTCGCCTATACCGGGATCGTGGCGCGGGATTTCGCGCTGGCGACACTGTGCGCGATGGCGGGGACGCTGCTGGCGATCGATGCGGCGCGCGCCGGCAGCGCCCGCGCCGGGTTTTGCGCCGGCGCGCTGCTCGGGGCCGCGTGTTTCAGCAATGACCTGGCGGTTTTCACGGCGCTGGCGGTGGGTCTCTGGCTGACCGCGATGACCTGGCGGCGATGGCGGGTGTGGCTGGCCGCGGCGATCGGCGGGGCGATGTTCCTGCCGGCGGGGCTGTGGTTCTTTCTCGCGCAGGCGGGGTCGCGGCGGGGGCAGTTTCCGCCGTTTCACCTCGCCCCGGCGCTGCTGAGCCTGGCGCGGGATGAGGCCGGCGCGCTGCTCGGCGCCCTGCCCCGCGAGGTGCCGGCGGCCCTGTCGATGCCGGTTGCGACGGTACTGGGGGTGGGTCTGGCCGGGTTGGTCATCCTTGTCCTTCGCGACGAGCGGCGCGCGCTCGGGCGAGAGGACCGGGCGCTGCTGGCGGCGGGGTTCGCTGCACCGCCGCTCGGCCTGCTGACGTTGGGGGCGGCGTTCGGCAACCAGCCTTTCGAGATGCGCTATGTGTGGCTCGGCCTGCCCTTTGCCGGCTGGCGCTGGCGGCCACGCTGCGGGATCGGCCGCGCGTGCTGGCGGCACTGCTGGCGGTCGGGGCGGCGTCGGTCGCGGGGCTCGCGCTTTCGCCGGCGACGATGCAGCCGGCCGGGCGCACGGCGCGGGCGGCAGCGGCGCTGCCGGCGGATACGCTGGTTGTTCTGCCGTTCGGCAATGACGGGGTGGGCGTGCCCGGCCCGTTCGTGGCCGCCTCACCGCCGCAGATGCGCATCCTGGTGGCGCGGGCGGCGGGGCCGGCGGTGCTGGCGGCGGCGCGGCCGTATCCGCGGGTCGCCGTCGCACGGATCGAGGTGGATGGGGCCAGCCGCGCGCTGGTGCCCCGGCTCGATGCCCTGTTCAAGGCCGCGCCCTGCTGGCACTCTGTGCCGGCGGGACCGCTGCTTGCGGTGTTCGCCAACACATGCCGGGAGCGGATATGAGCGGATTTTTCGAGGGGTTCAGCGAAACGACGGCCGATCTCGGCGATGGGCGGAAGTTCCGGCTGCGCAGCGGCGGCAGCGGGCCGCCGCTGGTGATGCTGCATGGCATGCCGCAGACCCATTGCATGTGGCACAGAATTGCCCCTGCGCTGGCGGAACGGTTCACCGTGATCTGCCCGGACATCACCGGCTATGGCGGCAGCCACAAGCCGGCGGCGAGCGAGGATCACGCGCCGTATTCCAAGCGGCGGATGGCGCGGGATATCGTGGACCTCGCCACGCATCTCGGGATTGGGCGCTTCGCGCTGGTTGGCCATGATCGCGGGGCGCGGGTGTCGCACCGGTTGGCGCTCGACCATCCGGACCGGATCTCGCAACTTGCCGTGCTCGACATCATTCCCACGATCGAGCATTTCGAGCGCACCGACATGCGCTTCGCCATGGGCTATTATCACTGGTTCTTTCTTGCCCAGCCGGCGCCGCTGCCCGAAGACCTGATCAACCGCGACGCCGGATACTGGCTGCTGTCGCAGACCGCCCGGCACAAGACGGCGCGGGCGGTGTTCGACGAGACGGCGATGGCGGATTATCGCCGGGCGATGGCCGACCCGGCGACGGTGACGGCGATCTGCGAGGATTATCGCGCGGCGGCGACGATCGACCTTGACCATGACCGCGAGAGCCGGGCGCGGCGGGAGAAGATTGCCGCGCCGCTGCTGGTGCTGTGGGGGGCGCGCGGGCTGGTTGGCGCGCTGTATGACCCCTTGGAGATCTGGCGGGGGTATGCGGCCGGGGCGGTCGCGGGGCGGGCCATCGAGTCGGGCCATTATCTGGCGGAGGAGGCCCCGGAGGCGACGCTTGCCGCGCTCCAGGGGTTTCTGGCGGAGGGTTAGGCCGAAGGCGGGATCAGGCGGTCAGCGCCGCCGGTTCCTTGCGCTCGCGCTTGACGATGAGTTTGTTGAGCGCGTGGATATAGGCGCGGGCGGCGGCGACGATGGTATCGGTATCCGAGCCCTGACCGTCGACGCTCTTGCCGTTTTCCTCAAGCCGGACGCCGCATTTCGCCTGGGCGTCGGTGCCTTCGGTGACGGCGCCGACGGTGAAGAGCTTCAGCTCCGCCTCGTGCGGGCAGATCGCGCGGATGGCGTTGAAGGTGGCATCGACCGGGCCATCGCCATGCGATTCATGCACTTTCACCTCGCCATCGATTTCGAGTTCGAGGCGGGCGCGGGGCTTGGCCTTGGAGCCGGCCCAGACTTCGAGGGCGACGAAGCGGATGCGGCTCTGGTCGCGCAGCACGGTTTCGTCGAACAGGGCGGCGATGTCTTCGTCGTAGACCAGCTTCTTGCGGTCGGCGAGGTCCTTGAAGCGGCGGAAGGCGTCGTTCAGGGCGTTGTCGCCGACTTCGCCATAGCCGAGGGCGCGCAGCTTGTCGCGGAAGGCGGCGCGGCCGGAATGTTTGCCGAGCACGAGGCTGGTTTTCTGCCAGCCGACGGATTCGGGCGTCATGATTTCGTAGGTGGCGGCGTTTTTCAGCACGCCGTCCTGGTGGATGCCGCTTTCATGGGCGAAGGCGTTGCGCCCGACGATCGCCTTGTTGGGCTGGACGTCGAACCCGGTGATGGTGGCGAGCAGCTTGGAGGTGCGCAGGATGCGCGGGGTTTCGATATTGTTGCGGTAGGGCACGGCATCGGGGCGGGTGCGGATCGCCATCACGATCTCTTCCAGCGCGGCGTTGCCGGCGCGCTCGCCGATTCCGTTGATGGTGCATTCGATCTGGCGGGCGCCGGCCTTGATGGCGGCGATGGTGTTGGCGACGGCGAGGCCGAGATCGTTATGGTTGTGGGTGGAGAAGATCACGCCATCGGCGCCGGGGACGCGCTCGCGCAGCATGGTGAAGATGCGGGCGATGTCTTCCGGCACGGCGTAGCCCACGGTGTCGGGGATGTTGATCGTGGTGGCACCGGCGCGGATGGCGGCCTCGACGCAGCGGCAGAGGAAATCGGGCTCGGTGCGGCTGCCATCCTCGGCGGACCATTCGACGTCGTCGGTATAGTCGCGGGCGAGGGTGACGGAGCGGACGACCGCTTCGAGCACGGCTTCGGGCTCCATTCGCAGCTTGTATTTCATGTGCAGCGGCGAGGTGGAGATGAAGGTGTGGATGCGCTTGCGCTCGGCGGGCTTCACCGCCTCGCCGGCGCGGACGATATCGTCGCGGCCGGAGCGGGCGAGGCCGGCGATGACGGGGCCCTTGATGGTTTCGGCGATGCGGCGCACGCTTTCGAAATCACCCTGGCTGGCGATGGGGAAGCCCGCCTCGATGACATCGACGCCGAGTTCGGCCAGGGCTTCGGCCATGCGCAGCTTCTCGTCGAGATTCATCGAGAAGCCGGGGGATTGTTCGCCGTCGCGGAGCGTGGTGTCGAAGATGAAGACGCGATCGTCGGGGATTTCGCCGAAATTGGGGTGATTGATGGTCATGAGTGAAACTCGCTCTGTCTGATGAAACCGGAGGGTCGCTTCGTTCCCCTGTGCGCGCCGGCTTTCGGCCGGGGGTTACGCCCAGGGGCCGATAAGTCGAAGCGCGCCGATCAGCGCCGGGCCGGAGAGCGGCCGGTCGTGCAGCAAGACCCGAGCGTGGTTGCCGAACATCATTTCCTTTTCCGCGTAGCACGGGGGTGCTGGCGGGCGCAAGGCAGCGGCGAAGGCCGCCGGCCGGGACCGGCGGCGGTGGGGCGGGCGCGGGCGGGGGATCAGGCGGCGCGCGGCGGGGCGCGCTGGTGATGCGGACAGGGCAAAAGGGTGCGGCCGGCGGGCGCGGGATTGGCGGATGCGGGATTGATGGAAGCGGGGGCGAAGGGCGCGGCGGCGGGGGGTTCGGGTTGGGGTTGGGGTTCGGGTTCGGCTTGCTGGTAGTGGGGGATGGGGGGATTGCGGAGGCCGAGCATGTGGCAGAGCGGGCGGAGGATGCGGCCGAAGCGGTAATCGGAGGCGATGAGGGTTTGCGTGGCGGGGCGGCGGAGCAGATGGTCGAGCTGGGCGGCGCAGACACGGGCCTCGAAGATGCGGATGCCGAGCCAGGCGCGGTTGCGCGGGAGGGGCGGCGCATCGGGGTTCGGGGTGGTTTTCGGCGCGGGGGCGAGAGTGGCGCGGCGTGGCGCGTGGCGCGGCGCGATGGGGCGCGCGGGCTGGCTGCGCAGGCGGCGGACGAGGCTGGCGAAGCGGCTGGCGGTGCGGCCGAGGCGGGCGCAGAGGCGGATGGTGAAGGGTCCGGTGCCGGGATAGCCCCGGCAGATGAAGAGAAACACCCCCTCCCCCGCCCGCCGGGCGACGCCCCTGAGCAGGGTTTCGATGATCAGGCCGAACATCGTTTCGGGCGCTGCGGACTCCATGCGGGCAGACAAGCATGGAGGGTCGGGGGTGAGAAAGGGATTTTTGCGGGGGGTTAGATTTTGTGGCGGTGGGGTGGGGGAAAGGAGTTATTCAAGGCGGCGGCCTGTATTCTGCTTTGCGCCCTTCCCAGTCGCCCAGTCATCATGAGGGCACGCTCCAAAGCTGAGACTCGTGGTTGTTCCGCTGGTCGACCGGCTTGGGGGGAAGCCGCCCGTCCGCTCTAGTCAACGATTTATGAAGTAGCTGACGTTTGTCGCGCCAAAGACAGAAACCGGGCGAGCTGCTTTCGTACGGAGAAGACGTCAGGCCGTTTCTCTTATTCTTGCACCCAGCCCACTGATCTGCAAGCGTATGGGTCGGGGGGCGTTGCAATGGCTTTCAAAGCAGGCGTTGTGTTGGTTGTCGGTGCGGGGTTTGCAAAGAACGCAGGCATGCCACTGGCCAACGAGTTCACCGAACGCCTTCTCGACGTAAATATGCTGAAAGAGAATGGGCCCAGCGTGGCGCAAGCCGCGTTCCTTCGTCGTTTTGTAAATGAGACCTTCAACGGCGGTGTCGACACACCAGACGAGAAGTGGCCAGAACTTGAGGACATATTCACTCTTGTCGACCAATCAGCAAACTCCGGCCACCATCTCGGCCGCCTATACTCGGCCGCAGACCTTCGCGTTGTTCGGCGGGCAATGATCGTCCGGATCGTCCATATGCTCCAACAAGCCTACAAAAAGCAGATGAAACGGCGCGATGCGGATTCTAAGCTGCTTAACGCGCTATTCGATGGCCTCAGGTTAGACAACACAGCTGTGTTGAGCATGAACTGGGACATGGTTTTCGAACGCGGCATCGCATTGCGACAACAAGTCCGGCACATCGAATACGGTTGCCATGCGAATCCAATTCGTTTCCAGAATGACCAAGTGCGCAAGAGACGCTCAGCGGAATTAGGGACCAGGACGCTTCACCTTCTCAAGCCTCATGGGTCGATCAACTGGCTCTACTGTGATGCCTGCCGTGAAGTGTTCTGGTTACCTCCAAACGAAACCGAAAAGGTCGCGCAGACCCTTTTTCAAGACAGAGACTGGCGCGCTGTCTTTGGGCCGACGTATAAGGGCACCTATCCCAAATCTGTAAGACCTCATTGTCCGCATTGCCGTTCGCAATCGCTTGGCACCCGAATAGCGACCTTCAGCTATCGCAAGGCACTCGATTTTCCGATGCACGCAGCGACTTGGAGAACGGCGGAAGAACACCTCAAGACGGCGACCCATTGGGTATTCTTTGGATATTCCATGCCCGCGGCGGATTTCGAGTTCAAATATCTGCTGAAGCGTGTCCAACTTACCGGGGTTATTCCACCTGATATCACGGTGATAACGGGCGGCAGCAACAAAGCGGCAGACGAAACAATACGCCGCTACAAACAGTTCTTCGGTGACGGGCCTGGCGACCGACACTATTTTCGTGCCGGCCTGACAAAAGAGGTGGTCAGCCACCTTCGTAGCGTTGAGGCACTCAATCCAGATAGACGGGCACGCCGATCGAACGTGAAGTCGGCATCCCGCAGGTCGTGATCAACGGGTCCATTCTCCCCGAATACTCCAGAGGCGCAGCATTTCCTCGCGGCCCGAGACGATATCAAGTTAACCGGGCCAACGGCAGCTTTCGGGATCTCGCAGCTCATGCGCAGACGTCGGACGTGGGGGCGAAAGCTTCCGTAACGACGGGCCCAGGCAATGGCCGCTATTCTCATTTTCCGCTCCAAAGCGGTCTGGCAGCCATCGGCTCGTGCCAGGCATCGGCGGTGACGCATCGGAAGCTTGTACGGTTCGAAACCGAAACTCACCCAGCTTAATCAGCAAAAATTTTTTGGTTCTTTTTTATAAAAAAGAACGCCTTTTCAGAACCTTGCGGCGGGAGCAAAAAAAATCAGAGGGAGAAGACGATCACGCTTTCGAGGTGGGGCGAGGCGGGGAACTGGTCGATGGGGGTGGCGGCGGTGATGTCGTAGCCGGCGCGGCGGAGGGGGGTGGCGTCGCGGGTCAGGGCGTCGGGGTTGCAGCTGACGTAGACGATGCGTTTGACCTTGGATTCGGCGATGGCGCGGATTTGGGGGGCGGCGCCGTCGAAGGGCGGGTCGAGGACGATGGCAGCGGCGGCGGAGAGTTCCCTGGCGGTCATCGGGCGGCGGGCGAGGTCGCGGGTTTCGGTGGTGATGCGGCCGGCGAGGCCGGCGGCGCGGGCGGCGGCGTCGAGGGCGGCGATGGCGGGTTGGTTGCCTTCGACGGCGTGGATTCGGGCGGCTTCGGCGAGGGGGCCGGTGAGGGTGCCGATGCCGGCGTAGAGTTCGACGATCTGGGATTTGCGGGTGAGTTTCGGGGGCAGGCCGGCGAGGACGGCGGCGCGGATGGCGGCTTCGCCTTCGGTGGTGGGCTGGAGGAAGGCGCCGGGCGGGATGGTGACGGCGAGGCCGGCGCAATGGAGGATGGGCGGGCGCTGGAGGAGGACGGGTTCGTCGGCCAGGCTGATGCGGGGCAGGTCGTGCTCGCGGGCGAAGGCGACGAGGCGGGCGCGATCGGCGGCGGTGGCGGGGGCGTCGAGGGTGATGGCGATGTCGGCGCCGGTGTCGAGCAGGTTGACGAGGACGCTGCCGGTTTTGTGGAAGGCGGCGAGGCGGGCGAGCAGGTCGCGCAGTTTGGGGATGAGGGCCTCGATCGTGGGGTGTGCGAGGGGGCATTCGGCGATGTCGACCACGTCGCGGGAGCGGGGGGCGTGGAAGCCGAGGCGGAGGGCGCCGCCGACGCGCATGGCGGCGAGATCGACCCGGCGGCGGGTGCCCATCGGGATGGCGACGAGGGGGGCGAGCGGTGCGGCGGGGAAGCCGGCCTGGGCGAGGGCGGCGCGCAGGCGTTCGCGTTTGGCGGCGTGCTGGGTGGCGGGGGGGATGTGCTGCGCGGTGCAGCCGCCGCAGGCGCCGAAGTGACGGCAGGGTGGTGTGGCGGGTTCAGGCGGCATCGCGGGCTTCGATGATGACGTGGGCGTAGGCGTAGGGGGGTTCGTCGGTCAGGGAGACGTGGACGAAGGCGATGCGGCCGGGCGGGGTGAGTGCGGCGAGGCGGGTGGCGGCGGCGCCGGTGAGGTGCATGGTGGGCTGGCCGGTGGGCAGGTTGACGACGCCGAGATCGGACATGAAGACGCCGTGGCTGAAGCCGGTGCCGAGGGCCTTGGCGCAGGCTTCCTTGGCGGCGAAGCGTTTGGCGAGGGTTGCGGCGAACTGGGCCGGGCGGCGGGCGGCGCGGCGGCGTTCGGTTTCGGTGAAGACGCGGTGGATGAAGCGTTCGCCGAAGCGTTCGAGCGTGCGCTCGACGCGGCGGATGTCACAGAGGTCGGAGCCGATGCCGATGATCATGGGGGTGTCATAGAGAGAGTGGGAGGCAGCGCCAAGGCGGGGGTCAGGTGCGGGCGCGATCGACCTGGGCGACGCCGCCGGCGGCGCGCAGGCCGGCGATGACCTGGGAGAGGTGCCGGAGGTCGCGCACCTCGACATCCATCAGGCATTCGAAGAAATCCTGCTGGCGGTGGATGATCTTGAGGTTGGCGATGGCGCCGTCCTGCTTGGCGACGGCGTTGGCGATGTTGGCGAGGGTGGCGGGGGCGTTGGCGGCGATGACGCTGATGCGGCCGGTGAAGGGGCGTTCGCGGCCGGCGCCGTCGCGCGTGCCTTCCTTGCCGTGGCCGATCTGGGTGTAATCCCAGTCGACATCGATGAAGCGCTCGGGCGTGGTGGCGAAGGTTTCGAGGGTGAGGCAGTCGCGGGTGTGGATGGTGACGCCTTTGCCGGTGGCGATGATGCCGACGATCTTGTCGCCCGGGAGGGGGTGGCAGCAGCCGGCGTAGTGGACTTCCATTCCGGAGATGAGGCCGGTGATGGGCAGGCCGGTGCCGCGCGCGGGGGGGCGCGGGGCGCGGGCGAGCAGGCCGGGGACCATGCGGGGGGCGCGGGATTCGCGCAGTTCGGGATAGGCGGCGTGGACCACGTCCTTCGCGGCGAGATTGCCGGTGCCGACGGCGACGTAGAGATCGTCGAGGCTGGCCTGTTTCAGTCCCTTGAGCGCGGCTTCCAGCACTTTTTCGGAGCCATCGACGCCGTCCTGGCGGAAGGACTTGGCGAGGGCGGCCTTGCCCTGGTCGCGGTTCTGCTCGCGCAGCTGGCTGGCGATGAAGCGGCGGACGCGGGCGCGGGCCTTGCCGGTGACGACGAAGCGTTCCCATGAGGGCGAGGGCGTGCCGCCGCGGGCGGTGAGGATTTCGACCTGGTCGCCGTTTTGCAGTTCGTAGCGCAGCGGCATCAGCCGGCCGTTGATGCGGGCGCCGACGCAGGTATCGCCGATCTGGGAGTGGACGGCGTAGGCGAAATCGACGGCGGTGGCGCCGCGGGGGAGCTGGATGAGCTGGCCCTTGGGGGTGAAGCAGAAGACCTGGTCCTGGTAGAGTTCGAGCTTGGTGTTTTCGAGGAATTCGTCGGGGGCGGAGGAGTTTTCGAGGATTTCGAGCAGGTCCTGCACCCAGCGGAACTGTTTGACGTCGGACGCGGAGGCGTCGCCCTGCTTGTAGAGCCAGTGCGCGGCGACGCCGTTTTCGGCGATGGCGTGCATTTCGGGGGTGCGGATCTGCACCTCGATTTTCTGGTTGCGCGGATGGCGCAGCGTCACCCCGGTGTGGAGCGACTGGTACATGTTGGCCTTGGGGGTGGAGATGTAGTCCTTGAAGCGGCCGGCGATGACGGGGAAGGCGGCGTGGATGGCGCCGAGGGCGATGTAGCATTGCTCGCGGGTGGGGACGAGGATGCGGAAGGCCATGATGTCCGACAACTGCTCGAAGGCGACGTTGCGGCGCTGCATCTTTTCCCAGATCGAGTAGATCGACTTTTCGCGGCCGGAAATGTCGACCACCTCGACCCCGGCATCGCCGAGGATGCGGCCGAGCTCGCCGCGCACCTCGTCGATCACGTCGGCGCCCTGGCCGCGCAGGAAGTTCAGCCGGGCCTTGATCGAATCGGCGGCCTCGGGATCGAGCACGGCGAAGGCGCGGTTTTGCAGCTCGACCTTGACGCGGTCCATGCCGATGCGTTCGGCGAGCGGCGCGTAGATCTCCATCGTCTCGCGGGCGATCCGCGCGCGGCGCTCGGGCGCGCGGACGAAGTCGATGGTGCGCATGTTGTGCAGGCGGTCGGCCAGCTTGACGAGCAGGACGCGGATGTCCTTGCTCATCGCCAGCACGAGCTTGCGGAAATTCTCGGCCTGCTTGGTGCGGTCGGACTGGAGTTCGAGGCGGGTCAGCTTGGTGACGCCATCGACCAGGCCGGCGATTTCGGGGCCGAAGCGGCCGGACAGGGTCGGCAGGGTGACGCCGGTATCCTCGATGACGTCGTGCAGCAGGGCGGTGGCGATGCTGCTGGCGTCGAGCCGGTAATCGGCGAGGATTCCGGCCACTTCGAGCGGGTGGGAGATGTAGGGATCGCCGTTTTCGCGGGTCTGGCCGGCATGGGCGGCCTCGGCGACGCCGTAGGCGTCGTCGATCAGGGCGGCGTCGATCCGCGGGTCGTAGGCGGCGATCCGGCTGATCAGCGGGGTCAGCGCCTCGTGGGTGACGGTGAGGCCGGAAAGCCCCTCGGGCGCGCGGGAGGGCTGGTTCAACGCCAGCCCGTCGCGCGGCGCGCCCACCGGTTCACGGTCCGGTCAGCGGCGCGGACGGCCGCCGCCAAGCTCGGCCTCGATCGCGGCGGCGATGTCCTCGGAGGTCATTTCCTCGGATTCGGCGGCCAGCGCGGCGGCTTCCTCCTCGGCGGAGACGTCTTGCAGGCCGAAAATGTTCTGGTCGGTCGGGATCAGGTCCTGCACTTCCTCGTCGGCCGGCTCCGGGTCGGGGACGCGGGAGAGCGACTTCACCAGGTCCTGCTCAAGTTCGCCGAAGACGACGGTGGAATCGGCGATTTCGCGAAGGGCGACGACGGGGTTCTTGTCGTTGTCGCGGTCGATGGTGATGGCGGCGCCGCGCGAGAGGTTGCGGGCGCGCTGGGCCGCGAGCAGCACCAGCTCGAACCGGTTGGGGATCTGTTCGATGCAGTCTTCGACGGTGACGCGGGCCATGGGAACACTCCAGCCGGGCGCCCGGGGGCGCCGTGAACAACCTGATTGGTGAAAATAGCAACGAAGCGCCCGGCATGCAAGCAGACCGGAGCGTTCCTGCTACCAGCGCGCGATGCCGCGCGCGGCTTCGGGCGGAAGCGCGTCGAGCAGCGCCGCCGCCGATGAATTCAGCACAGGATGCACCCAATCGGGCGCAACATCAAGCAGGGGGCGCAGGACGAAGACGCGCTGGTGCGCGCGCGGATGCGGCAGCAGAGGCGGCGACGCGTCGCGCACCATTCCGTTGACGTCGATCAGGTCGAGATCGAGCGTGCGCGCGGCATTGGCGACGCCGCGGATGCGGCCGAACGCCGCCTCGACCCGGTGCAGGGCGGCGAGCAGCTCGGCCGGATCGGGCGCGCCGGAGAATCGGGCGACGCCGTTGCAATACGCCGGCTGGTGCGGATCGGGCGGCACCGGCGCGGTTCGGTACCAACGTGAAACGGCCTCGAACTGAAGATTTGGAATTTTCGCGACGTCTTCCAAGGCGCGAAGACATGTGTCATACGGTGAGACGGCTTCTGCGAAAGGCAGGTTTGCACCGAGCGCTATCAGGATCATGTGGCCTACTTTTAGTTGCGTGACACTTTTACGTAAACGTGCTTTGTCGAACGTGTTTTAAGCAGATTGTTTGACCTAGCTTTATTAGTCTTGAAAGGCTTTTGCGATGCGCCTGTTACCCCAAGAAAAAACGGCGTTGTTCATCGATGGCGCAAATCTGTATGCGGCGTCCCGCGCGCTGGGGTTCGACGTCGATTACAGGAGGCTTCTGGAATTTTTCGACAAGTCGCACCTGATCCGGGCGCATTATTACTCCGCGCTGCTGGAAACCGAGGAATATTCGCCGCTCAAGCCGCTCACCGACTGGCTGGCATATAATGGGTACACTCTGGTCACCAAGCCGGCCAAGGAGTTCACCGATGGCGCGGGACGGCGCCGGGTGAAGGGCAACATGGATATCGAACTCGCGATCGACATGCTCGAAATCGCGCCGCATATCGACCATGCCGTGCTGTTTTCGGGCGATTCCGATTTTCGCCGCCTCGTCGAGGCGGTGCAGCGGCGCGGCGTGCGCGTTTCGGTCATCTCGACCATCAAGACCAGCCCGCCGATGATCGCCGACGAGTTGCGCCGCCAGGCCGACCAGTTCATTGATCTCGCCGATATCGCGCCCGAGTTCACCCGCCGGCAGACCGAGCCGAAGCAGCGCGCGCCGCGCGGCGAGGCCGGCCAGGACTGAGCCGTCCGGGGACCGAGCCGCCGATGCAAGCGGAGCCGCCGCGCGACTGCCCGCTTTGCCCGCGCCTTGCGGAATTCCGCGCGGCGAACGGGGCGGCGTTTCCCCTCTGGTTCAATGCGCCAGTGCCGGGTTTCGGCCCGCGCGATGCGCGGCTCCTGGTCGTCGGGCTGGCGCCGGGGCTGCGCGGCGCCAACCGCACCGGCCGGCCCTTCACCGGCGATTTCGCCGGCAAGCTGCTCTATGGCACGCTGCTGAAATTCGGCCTCGCCCGCGGCAGCTATGCCGAGCGCGCGGATGACGGGCTGGAGTTGCGCGATTGCCGGATCGTCAATGCGGTGCGCTGCGTGCCGCCGGCAAACCGGCCGCTGCCGGCCGAGATTTCCGCCTGCAACCGTTTCCTGAAAGACGAGATCGCGGCGATGACGCGGCTGCGCGGCATCCTCGCGCTCGGCGGCGTCGCGCACCAGGCGACGCTGCGCGCCTTCGGGCTGAAGGCGAGTCATGCGCGGTTCGGCCATGGCGCGACGATCGAGCTGCCCGGCGGCATCACGCTCGTGGACAGTTTCCACGTCTCCCGCCTCAACACCAATACCGGGCGGCTGACCGCGGCGATGTTCGAATCGGTGGTCGGCGGCCTGCTCGCGCGGATCGGCGGCTGATTTCCGCGCGCTTTGGCGAAACCGCCGACGCGGGATAGAGAGATCGCATGGAGTCAGCGCCGCGCCCTGCCCCGCCCGCCGCGCCATCGCTGGTGACGGCGCATGGACGCGCGGCGCTGCTCGATCCCGATGGGGAGTTGCGGCTGCTCACGACCGCCGAGGCGCGGGCGGCGCTGCGCGACCTGCCGCCGCCGCTCGTGGTGCATGGCCCGGCGACGCTGCGGCGGCTCGACCTCTCGAGTCCGGTGTTCGACCTGCTCGACCTGTTCGCCTTCGTGCTGCCGGCGGTGACGGCGGCGCCGACCCCGGCGGGCCTTGCCCGCGCCCTCGATTTCGACCCGCCGGAGACGATCGAGGCGGCGGCGGCGCTGCTGCCGGACATCGCCACCGCCCTGCTCGGCCGGCTTGGCCAGGGGGCGTCGCTGCCGATGAACCGCCGGGCCGCGGGGCTCGCGGCGCTGATGGGCGAGGCCGGCTGGCCCTGGGCGAAGCCGGTGGCGGCGGCGCTGGGGCAGCCCGCCGCGCGGCCGGACCGGGCGGCGCTGCGGCTCGGCGTGATCCTGCCCGAATGGGAGGAGGAGGCGCCGCGGCCGCCGCCCGCCGCCTATCCGGTGCCGCCGGAGGCCGCGCGCGAGCGGCTGGCCGGGCTGCTCGGCGGCGGGGCGGAACCGCGGCCGGCGCAATCGGATTACGCCTCGGCCTCGACCGCCGCCTTCGCGCCGCCGGAGGCCGAGGGCGTGCCGCACTGCGTGCTGGCCGAGGCCGGCACCGGGACCGGCAAGACGCTCGGCTATCTCGCCCCCGCCTCGCTCTGGGCCGAGCGGAATCAGGGCAGCGTGTGGATCTCGACCTATACGCGGCATTTGCAGCGGCAGATCGAGCAGGAGACGGCGCGGCTGGAGGGCGACGCGGCGCGGCGGCGCCGGCGCGTCGTGCTGCGCAAGGGGCGGGAGAACTATCTCTGCCTGCTGAATTTCGAGGACGCGACCGCCGGGGCGCGGGGGGGCAATCTCGTCGGCCTCGGGCTGGTGGCGCGCTGGGCGCTGGCCTCGGGCGATCATGACATCGCCGGCGGCGACCTGCCGGGCTGGTTCGCCGAGCTGTTCGGCGCCGGGCTGCTCGCGCAGATCGCCGACCGGCGCGGCGAGTGCATCCATTCGGCCTGCGCGCACTGGAAGCGCTGCACGATCGAGCATGTGATCCGCCGCGCCCGCGGCGCCGATCTCGTGATCGCCAATCATGCGCTGGTGATGGCGCAGGCGGTGTGGGGCGGGCTCGACGATGCGGGCGTGCCGACGCGCTACGTGTTCGACGAGGGGCATCATCTGTTCGACGCCGCCGATTCGGCCTTCGCCGCCGAGCTTTCCGGCGCCAGCATGGCGGAGCTGCGCCGGTGGCTGCTTGGCGCTGAAGGCGGGCGGTCGCGCGCGCGGGGGCTGGCGCGGCGGCTGGAGGATCTGGTCGGTGCCGATGCGCAGCTCGCCCCGCCGATCGAGGCGATGCGGGCGGCGGCGCGGGTGCTGCCGGGCGGGGCGGCGCTGGCACGGCTCGCTGATCCGGCGGCGACGCTTGACGAGATCGGCCCCGGCGCGGCCGAGGCCTTTCTCGCCGCCCTCGCCGCCCAGGCCCGCGCCCGGGCCGCACCGGCCGAACGCGAGGCGGCCCTCGATATCGAGGCGGATCTCTACCCCGCCGAGCCGGCGCTTGCCGCCGCCGCCGACGATCTCGGGCGGGATCTCGCACGGCTCGAAACGCCGCTCGCGGCACTGCGCGCGCGGCTGGCCGCACGGCTGGAGGAGGAGGCGGGCAGCATCGAGAGCGCCGAGCGGCAGCGGATCGAGGCGGCGATTCGCGGGCTCACGCGGCGGGCGCTCGATCCGCTGGCGAGCTGGCGGCGGATGCTCGCCGCCGTGGGCGCCGCGCCGCCGGAGCCGGGCGAGCGGCCGCACCATGTGCTGTTCATCCGCCACGGCCGCGACAGCGCGCTGCTGTCGCATCTGCTCGACCCGACCGAGGCCTTCGCGGATGCGGTGGCGAGCCGGGCGCATGGGCTGCTGATCACCTCGGCGACGCTGCGCGACCGCACCACCGCGGTGGAGGACGCCGAGCAGGACGCCGAATGGCGGCGGGCGGAGGCGCGCAGCGGCGCGGCCCATCTCGCCGCACCGGCGATTCGCGCCGCCTTCGCCTCGCCCTTCGACTATCCGGCGCAGACGCGGATTTTCATCGTGCGCGACAATCTTCGCGCCTCGCCGGAGGCGCTGGCGGCGGGGTTTCGCGCGCTGTTCCTGGCCGCGGGCGGCGGCGCGCTGGGGCTGTTCACCGCGATCGCGCGGCTGCGCGACGTGCAGGCGCGGATTGCCCCCGCGCTGGATGCGGCCAACATCCCGCTCTTTGCCCAGCATGTCGATGCGATGAACAATGCGACCCTGGTCGAGAGTTTCCGGGCCGAGCGGAATGCCTGCCTGCTCGGCACCGACGCGATGCGCGATGGGGTCGACATTCCGGGCAACGCGCTGCGCCTCGTCGTGTTCGAACGCACGCCCTGGCCGCGGCCGGACATCCTGCACCGGGTGCGGCGCACCCATCTCTCGGAGGGCGATCCGCGCGCGTATGACGACGCGATCGTCAGGCTTCGGCTGCGGCAGGGATTTGGCCGGCTCATCCGCCGCGCCGGCGACCGTGGCGTGTTCGTGCTGCTGGACCGGGCGTTTCCCTCGCGCCTTGAGAGCGCGTTTCCGCCCGGCGCGGCCGTGCAGCGCGCGGGGCTGGCCGAGACGGTCGAGGCGGTGCGGCGGTTTTTCGCCAGCGACCACCCGCCCGGCTGAACCCGCCACGGCCAGGGGCGGTGCGCCGACCGCCCTTGCGCGGCGCGGCGGGATTTGCGGACCGTCCAAAGATATGTTTAATTGAAGTAACAAATAGTCCTATTTTCTGTACGTTTTAAAGAAAATTTTACGATACGATTCTTCAACGGGATCGCAGGAGGCATTATGAAAATCGAGCAGCCGGCCGGCTCGGGCCGCAATTCCCGCAAATTGAAACTGCTGACCAGCGTTTGCGCCGCCGTGGTGCTCGGCACGCAGCAACCGGCGCTCGCGTTGAACGGGCCGGCGCCGGTGACGTTCGACGGCGGCGCGCTCGGCCCGCTGGTGGTCAGCGGCGGCCTTGACGGCTATGCCTATGGCCTGACCGGGACGGGCAAGGTCGGCGGTCATGACCTGTTGCGCTCAAGCCGGAATTTTGGCGCCGAGCTGATGAACAGCCAGATTTCGCTGCAGAAGCCGACAGGGCTGGTGCGGTTCACCTTGCAGATCGGCTCGGTCAATTCGCTGTCGCTCGGCACGGCGCCGGCGGCGACATCGGTGACGACCTTCTCCACCGGGCCGATCTATGCCGCGTATGTGACGCTCGCCCGAGCCGGCATGTTTCGGTCTCGGTGGGGCGGATCGATTCGCTGGAGGGCTACGAGGCC
>NZ_CAJQZK010000095.1:0-14036 GCF_907164655.1 Acidocella sp. C78 | reverse complement strand
GTGATTCACTATCGGCCGCGCAGCGCGATCCGCGATGTCGGCAAGGCGCTCGGCCTGGAAGCGGCGACGATCGAGACGCTGCGGCGCAAAGCTGGAATCCGGCGATGCGCTGTGGTCGACGAGCGGCTGCGCGAGGCCGGGCTCGATCCGGCCTCGCCGGACCTGCGGCGGCCATCGGCCTCGCGCGCGAGCTGGTCGACCTGCCGCGGCATCTGTCCCAGCATGTCGGCGGTTCGTGCTGACGCGCACCCGGCTCGACGAGATCGTGCCGGTCGGCCCGGCCGCCATGGCGGAGCGCAGCTTCATCGAATGGACAAGGACGATATCGACGCGCTGGGGCTGATGAAGGTCGACGTGCTGGCGCTGGGCATGCTCACCTGCATCCGCAAATGCTTCGCCCTGCTGGGGATCGCCGATCTGGCCGACGTGCCGCGCGAGGACCCGCGCGTTTACGACATGCTGTGCCGGGGAGATGCGCTCGGCGTGTTCCAGGTGGAAAGCCGGGCGCAGATGAACATGCTGCCGCGGCTGCGGCCGCGCACCTTCTACGACCTGGTGATCGAGGTCGCGATCGTCCGGCCGGGCCGATCCAGGGGATATGGTGCATCCGTATCTGCGGCGCGGAACGGGCTGGAGGCGACGAACATGCCCTCGCCCGCCCTGCGCGCCGTCCTCGGCAAGACGCTCGGCGTGCCGCTGTTCCAGGAGCAGGCGATGCGGATCGCCATCGAGGCGGCCGGCTTCACGCCCGGCGAGGCCAACGAACTGCGCCGCGCCATGGCGACCTTCCGCAGCCCCGGCGCGATCGAGCGATTCTTCACCCGGATGGTCGAGGGCATGGTCGCGCGCGGCCATGAGCGCGATTTCGCGGAGCGCTGCTTCCGCCAGATCGAGGGTTTCGGCACTTACGGGTTCCCGAAAGCCATGCCGCGAGCTTCGCGCATCTGTCTATGTCTCGGCCTGGCTGAAATGCCACCACCCGGCGGAATTCGCCGCCGCTTTGCTGAACTCGCAGCCGATGGGTTCTACCAGCCGGCGCAGATCGTGCGCGATGCGCGCGAGCACGGCATCGCCGTCCGCGCCGCCGATGTGGCGGCGAGTGCGTGGACTGCACGGTGGAAAACGGGCGCTGCGGCTCGGCCTGCGGATGATCAGGGCTTCAGGGCCGACTGGGCGGCACGGATCGACGCCCTGCGGGCCGAGAGGCGAATCGGCCTGCCCGAACTTGCGTCGCTGCCAAAAGCCACACTCGAAGCGCTGGCCGAGGCCGGCGCCCTGCGGTCTCTGGCATGGGGCGGCGCACCGCGCTCTGGCAGGCCGGCCTGGTGGACAATGCGCCCCTTCCCCGCTCGGGCCGCTTTCCTGCCCTGCCGCCGCCCCCGAACTGCCCCTGATGCAGCACGGCGAGCACGTGGCCGCCGACTATCGCGCCACCGGCCTGTCCCTGCGCGCGCATCCACTAGGCTTGCTGCGAAGCCATCCCCGGCTGCGCGGCACCATCACCTGCAAGGACATGGACGAACGCGTCCAAGACGGCGGCCAGGTCCGCCTTGCCGGCCTGGTCACGGTGCGCCAGCGCCCGGCAGCGCCAAGGGACCGTATTCATCACGATCGAGGATGAAACCGGCATCGCCAACCTGATTGTCTGGCCCGCCCGCGTCGAGCACTGCGACAGGAGATCGTCTCCGCCCGGCTCCTCGGCGTGCGAGGCCGGGTGCAACGCGGCGTCGAGAGGATGTCACGATCGTGCATGTTCTGGTCGATACGCTTGCCGATTTATCGCCCCTGCTCGACCGGCTCGACCGGCTCGACCCGCCAGAGGCAGCGAGCGAGGCGGGCGGTCAAGGGAAATCGAGCCGGAACGGCGAACAGCGCCACGAAGCCGTGATTTTCACTGATGCCCAAACGGAACATAACCATCCATTAATATTCATCCAAGATAATCGCCTCAGAGGATCAGAGGACAATCTATGGCCAAGCCACCGACAGCCGCAAAAAATGCAGCCGACGAAACCTTGCCCGAAGCCGAGGGCGAGGCGGTGCCGGCAAAGCCGTCAAAGCGCAAGCTGATCTTCATCGGCGGTGCGGTCGCCGCGTTTCTGCTGCTGATCGGCGGCCTGTGGATCACCGGTATCCTGCCGCGCATGCTCGGGGAGAGACCACCGCCGAAAGTAACCGGGCCGGTTTACGTCAAAATCCCGGAAATCGTCGCGAATCTCGACGTCCCCAATGGCCAGGACTCCTATGTGAAACTTGAAGCCACCATCGAACTTGCGGATCAGAAATCCGCAAAAATCGCGACGGCCGACATGCCCCGCATCGTCGATGTGTTCCAGACCTATCTCCGTGCCATGCGTCCAGGCGAACTGCGCGGCGCATCCGGCACCTACCGCCTGCGGGAAGCCCTGATCGATCGCGTCGAGGTGGCGACGGCGCCTGCCGTGGTGAAAGACATCCTGTTTCAGGAACTGATCGTTCAATAATACTGATATCTACCAGCGTCGAAGCAAAAATTGTCGAAATGGTGAAAAAATGCTGACCTATATCCTGACTTATGGCGCATGGGGATTTCAGAGCGTATTATTTGGAGTTCTTGTTTTCACGCTGGTTTATGCACGCCGCCTGGACAAATCCATTCTCCAGATGCGCGCCGATCGCCATGCCCTGCAGGAACTGGTCGACCAGATCGGCACATCGGTCAGCTCCGCCATATCCGCCACCGAACGTCTGAAGGAGCAGGCCGGCCAGAGTTTCACCGCCCTGGAGGAGGCGTGCAAGGCCGCCGCCGCCTCCACCACCCGTCTCGACGAACTGATCAGCCAGGCCAATATCGCCGCGGACACCCAAAAGCGCGCCGAGAGCAAGGAGGGCTTCGATATGTCCGATACGTCTGCGGCGTGATCGACCTGAAGCCTCAAGACGCCGTAGCTTCGCCGCGCGGTGCTGATGGCAAAACCAAACCCCCTGCACCGTTCGAACCAATCCCGGCGCCCCGCGAAGCTGCAAAGCAGAGCCGAGCGCGACCTTGCCGGGATGCTGCTAGATGCCACCTGATGAGCTGCAATCCCGCGGACTGCCACGCCTACTGCCGATCGTGACGTTTTGTCTGTGCGGAACCATTCTCTTCAAGTCGGCCGGGCTTGTGGATGCAGCTTTCGCGGGCGCCTCAACGTCCGAAAAGGCGTCCACAAGCTTCACCAGGCCCAGGACAAGCATTCCGGAACAAGAGCGGGAATTCCGCTCCCTCGGCCTACGAACCCGTGGCCAACTGGAAAGACAAGCCCCCGCCTCCTCCTCTCTGCAAGCCAGACCCTCTGGACCAGACCGGCGAACGCAAGCTTTTGCTTCAACTCAAGCAACGGGCCGAGCAGCTTGATTCGCGCGCCGCGGCACTGAACCGCCAAGAGGCGGAACTGGCCGTGGAAAAGGAAGCCATCGCCAAGCAAATAGCGGCGATCAAGCCGCTGGCGCAGAAGCTTGAGCAGATCAATGCCGCTCACAAAGCCGCAGATCAAAAGAAATGGACCGCTTTGGTTTCAACCTACGAAACGATGGATCCCCGGAGCGCTGCACGCATATTTGACGGTCTCGATCCCAAAATCGTCCTGAATGTGATCCAGCGCATGAGCAGCCGAAAATCGGCGCCCATTCTGGCCGACATGAGCCCAGAAAAGGCACAAATCGTCACAGAGAAGCTCGCCGGCATGACGGCCATGACGCCCAAGCCTCAACCAGTCGCATCCCTTCTGCCTGATGGTGCACCATGACCCGCTCCCGCATGGCCGCTGCCAACAGGAAAAAATTCAGATATGTCGCCTATATATCGCTTGCGCTCGGCGGAGGTATTCCGCACGCAGCCTTCGGCAATTCATCGTCATACTGGTTTCGTATCCTGGTGCCGGATAACCTGGTGCCCGCCAATGTCGGACAATCCATTTTCGAAGAGGGAGGCAATTCTTATCTGGTATTGGCTGGCAGCTTTCCAATAAAAGCATATGCGCTCAAAAAAATAACTGGCAATCAGAAAGCCGCCGTCATTCATCTTCAGAATTCCACAGTTCTCAAGATACCGACACCTGCAGGGCAATCATTATCGACGCAGGCCGGCAACAGCTCAATCCATGTCAACCTGACCCAATCGGCGCCCCAAAACAACGTCAAGATTTCTTTCGACAAGGGCTTTATAAACCTCGGTTGCACCGATGCCGGGCCCATCGTCACAATGGCCGATCCACAAACCGGAAGACCCTTGTTGATCGGTACCGTGACCGGGACAACGGCCTTGAGCGACGCGCCAAGCGGGCCAGGATACAGGTTTTTGCCAACATCCCGAGGCATTGCCGTCATCGCATCGTCCGATGAGGTCGCGCTGTCCCGTCAAGCTGGCGGGTTCAGCCTGGGCTCCCTGAAAGCCGGCACCGGTCTGCCAATCGGTAATCCGCTTCTGGTTCCTCCCCTTACTGCGGCTTCAAGAACACCCGATGGCCTTGATCTTCCACGTTACAATCTGATCGGCCTACGACAGCGACTAGGGCTGCAACGCATCGCCGTGACCCAGGCGCCGGCTCTCGATAAAGAAGAAGCAACATTCAAGCTGGTTCGGGTGATGCTCGCACTCGATATGGGCCCCGAAGCCATCGGCGCACTTGACCGGCTTGCGCAAACTCAACCACTGATTACAGAAGGCGAGCAATGGAACCTTTTGCACTCCGTCGCGAATATCATTTCCAATAACCCGCGGGGGCACTAGATAATCTCGGAAAAATCAAAAATAATTCAAAAATAAAAGACACACTAAGCGCCTTGGCATACGCCAAGAAAGGCAAATATAAAAAGTCCATCAATGGAATAAAGTCTGGAATAAATTATATATTATCTCTTCCGACACTAATAAGAAATGGTATTCTTCCAACCGTTGCAAAATCACTTATAAATACAAGTAATTTTGATACATTCAAGAAATATATGAATTTTTTTCCAAAAAACTCAATATTTAATTTTTATATTGGGAACTATTATGAAAAAAATGGCAATCTCAATAAGGCAATTTCTATCTACAACAATATCCTTCACACGCGAAATAATAAAGCATTTGGACTTGCCAATTCACATAAGATATATCTCGAATACAAAACACATAAATTAAGCGCACATTCCGCAGCCGATCAGCTATTGCGTCATGTTTATGACTGGAGAGCGGCGAAGCACGAATTAAATCTTCGCATGGAGGTGGCAAAATTGTATGCAAAAGCCAATGATTGGCCCTCCGCGATGTCAGAACTCAAGCATGATTTAATGCTATTTCCCAGCAAATCCAACAAAATCAATCGCCTTCGACAAAAATTATTTTCAGATCTAACGAGTTCCAACCAGTTATCCAAGCTCGGGCCATTAGGGTCAGCATCGATCCTCCAAGATAATATTGACCTTATTCCAAAAAATAATAATGAGTTAAAATATGTGAAATATATGATAAATAATTTTAATCAATTAGGGCTTCCAGAAAACTCAATTCCTGCGCTTGAATATCTCATACAAAAAAATGAAAAACCAGAAAATCTGCCTTCACTTGGACTAATGTTGGCAAATGAACAATTCAAGAATAATCAATTGCAATTTTCATTTTTTTGTATGAGATATTCAAGCGCAGGAATTGAGTTTTCTGGAAGCCCTAATTGATTAAAATTATTTATCATATATTTCACATATTTTAACTCATTATTATTTTTGGAATAAGGTCAATATTATCTTGGAGGATCGATGCTGACCCTAATGGCCCGAGCTTGGATAACTGGTTGGAACTCGTTAGATCTGAAAATAATTTTTGTCGAAGGCGATTGATTTTGTTGGATTTGCTGGGAAATAGCATTAAATCATGCTTGAGTTCTGACATCGCGGAGGGCCAATCATTGGCTTTTGCATACAATTTTGCCACCTCCATGCGAAGATTTAATTCGTGCTTCGCCGCTCTCCAGTCATAAACATGACGCAATAGCTGATCGGCTGCGGAATGTGCGCTTAATTTATGTGTTTTGTATTCGAGATATATCTTATGTGAATTGGCAAGTCCAAATGCTTTATTATTTCGCGTGTGAAGGATATTGTTGTAGATAGAAATTGCCTTATTGAGATTGCCATTTTTTTCATAATAGTTCCCAATATAAAAATTAAATATTGAGTTTTTTGGAAAAAATTCATATATTTCTTGAATGTATCAAAATTACTTGTATTTATAAGTGATTTTGCAACGGTTGGAAGAATACCATTTCTTATTAGTGTCGGAAGAGATAATATATAATTTATTCCAGACTTTTATTCCATTGATGGACTTTTTATATTTGCCTTTCTTGGCGTATGCCAAGGCGCTTAGTGTGTCTTTTATTTTTGAATTATTTTTGATTTTTCCGAGATTATCTAGTGCCCCGCGGGGTTATTGGAAATGATATTCGCGACGGAGTGCAAAAGGTTCCATTGCTCGCCTTCTGTAATCAGTGGTTGAGTTTGCGCAAGCCGGTCAAGTGCGCCGATGGCTTCGGGGCCCCATATCGAGTGCGAGCATCACCCGAACCAGCTTGAATGTTGCTTCTTCTTTATCGAGAGCCGGCGCTGGGTCACGGCGATGCGTTGCAGCCCTAGTCGCTGTCGTAGGCCGATCAGATTGTAACGTGGAAGATCAAGGCCATCGGGTGTTCTTGAAGCCGCAGTAAGGGGAGGAACCAGAAGCGGATTACCGATTGGCAGACCGGTGCCGGCTTTCAGGGAGCCCAGGCTGAACCCGCCAGCTGACGGGACAGCGCGACCTCATCGGACGATGCGATGACGGCAATGCCTCGGGATGTTGGCAAAAACCTGTATCCTGGCCCGCTTGGCGCGTCGCTCAAGGCCGTTGTCCCGGTCACGGTACCGATCAACAAGGGTCTTCCGGTTTGTGGATCGGCCATTGTGACGATGGGCCCGGCATCGGTGCAACGAGGTTTATAAAGCCCTTGTCGAAAGAAATCTTGACGTTGTTTTGGGGCGCCGATTGGGTCAGGTTGACATGGATTGAGCTGTTTGCCGGCCTGCGTCGATAATGATTGCCCTGCAGGTGTCGGTATCTTGAGAACTGTGGAATTCTGAAGATGAATGACGGCGGCTTTCTGATTGCCAGTTATTTTTTTGAGCGCATATGCTTTTATTGGAAAGCTGCCAGCCAATACCAGATAGAATTGCCTCCCTCTTCGAAAATGGATTGTCCGACATTGGCGGGCACCAGGTTATCCGGCACCAGGATACGAAACCAGTATGACGATGAATTGCCGAAGGCTGCGTGCGGAATACCTCGCCGAGCGCAAGCGATATATAGGCGACATATCTGAATTTTTTCCTGTTGGCAGCGGCCATGCGGGAGCGGGTATGGTGCACCATCAGGCAGAAGGGATGCGACTGGTTGAGGCTTGGGCGTCATGGCCGTCATGCCGGCGAGCTTCTCTGTGACGATTTGTGCCTTTTCTGGGCTCATGTCGGCCAGAATGGGCGCCGATTTTCGGCTGCTCATGCGCTGGATCACATTCAGGACGATTTTGGGATCGAGACCGTCAAATATGCGTGCAGCGCTCCGGGGATCCATCGTTTCGTAGGTTGAAACCAAAGCGGTCCATTTCTTTTGATCTGCGGCTTTGTGAGCGGCATTGATCTGCTCAAGCTTCTGCGCCAGCGGCTTGATCGCCGCTATTTGCTTGGCGATGGCTTCCTTTTCCACGGCCAGTTCCGCCTCTTGGCGGTTCAGTGCCGCGGCGCGCGAATCAAGCTGCTCGGCCCGTTGCTTGAGTTGAAGCAAAAGCTTGCGTTCGCCGGTCTGGTCCAGAGGGTCTGGCTTGCAGAGAGGAGGAGGCGGGGGCTTGTCTTTCCAGTTGGCCACGGGTTCGTAGGCCGAGGGAGCGGAATTCCCGCTCTTTGTTCCGGAATGCTTGTCCTGGGCCTGGTGAAGGCTTGTGGACGCCTTTTCGGACGTTGAGGCGCCCGCGAAAGCTGCATCCACAAGCCCGGCCGACTTGAAGAGAATGGTTCCGCACAGACAAAACGTCACGATCGGCAGTAGGCGTGGCAGTCCGCGGGATGCAGCTCATCAGGTGGCATCTAGCAGCATCCGGGCAAGGTCGCGCTCGGCTCTGCTTTGCAGCTTCGCGGGGCGCCGGGATTGGTTCGAACGGTGCAGGGGGTTTGGTTTTGCCATCAGCACCCGCGCGGCGAAGCTACGGGCGTCTTGAGGCTTCAGGTCGATCACGGCCGCAGACGTATCGGACATATCGAAGCCCTCCTTGCTCTCGGCGCGCTTTTGGGTGTCCGCGGCGATATTGGCCTGGCTGATCAGTTCGTCGAGACGGGTGGTGGAGGCGGCGGCGGCCTTGCACGCCTCCTCCAGGGCGGTGAAACTCTGGCCGGCCTGCTCCTTCAGACGTTCGGTGGCGGATATGGCGGAGCTGACCGATGTGCCGATCTGGTCGACCAGTTCCTGCAGGGCATGGCGATCGGCGCGCATCTGGAGAATGGATTTGTCCAGGCGGCGTGCATAAACCAGCGTGAAAACAAGAACTCCAAATAATACGCTCTGAAATCCCCATGCGCCATAAGTCAGGATATAGGTCAGCATTTTTTTCACCATTTCGACAATTTTTGCTTCGACGCTGGTAGATATCAGTATTATTGAACGATCAGTTCCTGAAACAGGATGTCTTTCACCACGGCAGGCGCCGTCGCCACCTCGACGCGATCGATCAGGGCTTCCCGCAGGCGGTAGGTGCCGGATGCGCCGCGCAGTTCGCCTGGACGCATGGCACGGAGATAGGTCTGGAACACATCGACGATGCGGGGCATGTCGGCCGTCGCGATTTTTGCGGATTTCTGATCCGCAAGTTCGATGGTGGCTTCAAGTTTCACATAGGAGTCCTGGCCATTGGGGACGTCGAGATTCGCGACGATTTCCGGGATTTGACGTAAACCGGCCCGGTTACTTTCGGCGGTGGTCTCTCCCCGAGCATGCGCGGCAGGATACCGGTGATCCACAGGCCGCCGATCAGCAGCAGAAACGCGGCGACCGCCACCGCCGATGAAGATCAGCTTGCGCTTTGACGGCTTTGCCGGCACCGCCTCGCCCTCGGCTTCGGGCAAGGTTTCGTCGGCTGCATTTTTTGCGGCTGTCGGTGGCTTGGCCATAGATTGTCCTCTGATCCTCTGAGGCGATTATCTTGGATGAATATTAATGGATGGTTATGTTCCGTTTGGGCATCAGTGAAAATCACGGCTTCGTGGCGCTGTTCGCCGTTCCGGCCTCGATTTCCCTTGACCGCCGCCTCGCTCGCTGCCTCTGGCGGGTCGAGCCGGTCGAGCCGGTCGAGCAGGGGCGATAAATCGGCAAGCGTATCGACCAGAACATGCACGATCGTGACATCCCTCTCGACGCCGCGTTGCACCCGGCCTCGCACGCCGAGGAGCCGGGCGGAGACGATCTCCTGTCGCAGTGCCTCGACGCGGGCGGGCCAGACAATCAGGTTGGCGATGCCGGTTTCATCCTCGATCGTGATGAATACGGTCCCCTTGGCGCTGCCGGGGCGCTGGCGCACCGTGACCAGGCCGGCAAGGCGGACCTGGCCGCCGTCTTGGACGCGTTCGTCCATGTCCTTGCAGGTGATGGTGCCGCGCAGCCGGGGATGGCTTCGCAGCAAGCCTAGTGGATGCGCGCGCAGGGACAGGCCGGTGGCGCGATAGTCGGCGGCCACGTGCTCGCCGTGCTGCATCAGGGGCAGTTCGGGGGCGGCGGCAGGGCAGGAAAGCGGCCCGAGCGGGGAAGGGGGCGCATTGTCCACCAGGCCGGCCTGCCAGAGCGCGGTGCGCCGCCCCATGCCCAGAGACCGCAGGGCGCCGGCCTCGGCCAGCGCTTCGAGTGTGGCTTTTGGCAGCGACGCAAGTTCGGGCAGGCCGATTCGCCTCTCGGCCCGCAGGGCGTCGATCCGTGCCGCCCAGTCGGCCCTGAAGCCCCTGATCATCCGCAGGCCGAGCCGCAGCGCCCCGTTTTCCACCGTGCAGTCCCACGCACTCGCCGCCACATCGGCGGCGCGGACGGCGATGCCGTGCTCGCGCGCATCGCGCACGATCTGCGCCGGCTGGTAGAACCCCATCGGCTGCGAGTTCAGCAAAGCGGCGGCGAATTCCGCCGGGTGGTGGCATTTCAGCCAGGCCGAGACATAGACCAGATGCGCGAAGCTCGCGGCATGGCTTTCGGGAAACCCGTAAGTGCCGAAACCCTCGATCTGGCGGAAGCAGCGCTCCGCGAAATCGCGCTCATGGCCGCGCGCGACCATGCCCTCGACCATCCGGGTGAAGAATCGCTCGATCGCGCCGGGGCTGCGGAAGGTCGCCATGGCGCGGCGCAGTTCGTTGGCCTCGCCGGGCGTGAAGCCGGCCGCCTCGATGGCGATCCGCATCGCCTGCTCCTGGAACAGCGGCACGCCGAGCGTCTTGCCGAGGACGGCGCGCAGGGCGGGCGAGGGCATGTTCGTCGCCTCCAGCCCGTTCCGCCGCCGCAGATACGGATGCACCATATCCCCCTGGATCGGCCCCGGCCGGACGATCGCGACCTCGATCACCAGGTCGTAGAAGGTGCGCGGCCGCAGCCGCGGCAGCATGTTCATCTGCGCCCGGCTTTCCACCTGGAACACGCCGAGCGCATCTCCCCGGCACAGCATGTCGTAAACGCGCGGGTCCTCGCGCGGCACGTCGGCCAGATCGGCGATCCCCAGCAGGGCGAAGCATTTGCGGATGCAGGTGAGCATGCCCAGCGCCAGCACGTCGACCTTCATCAGCCCCAGCGCGTCGATATCGTCCTTGTCCCATTCGATGAAGCTGCGCTCCGCCATGGCGGCCGGGCCGACCGGCACGATCTCGTCGAGCCGGGTGCGCGTCAGCACGAACCCGCCGACATGCTGGGACAGATGCCGCGGCAGGTCGACCAGCTCGCGCGCGAGGCCGATGGCCCGCCGCAGGTCCGGCGAGGCCGGATCGAGCCCGGCCTCGCGCAGCCGCTCGTCCGACCACAGCGCATCGCCCGGATTCCAGCTTTGCGCCGCCAGCGTCTCGATCGTCGCCGCTTCCAGGCCGAGCGCCTTGCCGACATCGCGGATCGCGCTGCGCGGCCGATAGTGAATCACCGCCGCCGCGATCGCCGCCCGCGCGCGGCCGTAGCGGCCATAGATATACTGAATCACCTCCTCGCGCCGCTCATGCTCGAAATCGACGTCGATATCCGGCGGCTCGCCCCGCTCGGCCGAGACGAAGCGCTCGAACAGCAGGTCGATCTCGGCGGGATCGACCGCGGTGATGCCGAGCGCGTAGCAGACCGCCGAATTCGCCGCCGAGCCGCGCCCCTGGCAGAGAATCCCCTGCCGCCGGGCGAAGCCGACGATATCGTTCACGGTCAGGAAATAGCGCGCGTAGCCGAGCTGGGCGATCAGGTCGAGCTCGCGGCGGATCGTCGCGGTGATCGCCGCCGGCGCGCCGCCGGGATAGCGGATCGCCGCTCCCGCCCAGGCGAGGTCGGCGAGATGGCCGTCGGGGTTTTGCCCGGCGGCACCGGCTCGTCGGGATATTCATAGTGTATGTCGCCAAGGGTGAAGCCTACAGCTTCCAGAATCTCGGCCTGAGCCGCGATCGCCCCTTCATATCCGCGGAACAGCCGGGCCATCTCGGCGGCCGGCTTGAGGTGGCGCTCGCCATGCGGCTCGAGGCGCAGACCGGCCTCGGCGATCGTGCAGCCATGGCGGATGCAGCGCATCACGTCCTGCAACGGCCGGCGCGAGGGCGCGTGATACAGCACGTCGTTCACCGCCACCAGCCGCCGCCGTCCGGCCAGGGCGGCGAGCGCCTCCAGCCGCGCGGCGTCGTCCGGCGCATAGCGGCGCGCCGCCCCGAGCCAGACCAGGGCGCCGAAGCCGGCGATCCGGTCGAGGCTGGCGGCGAAGGCGGCATCGGGCCAGGGCGGCGGCATCACGATCAGCGCCATCCCGGCCGCCTGGTCCTCCAGATCGTCGAGGCGAAGCCGGCAGCCGCTTTTCGCTGCCCGCCCCTTGCCGAGGCTGAGCAGCCGGCAGAGCCGACCCCAGCCCTCGCGGTCGCGCGGATAGGCGATGACGTCCGGTCCATCCTCGAAGCCTAGCCGGCTGCCGACCAGCAGGCGCAGACCGCGCCGCTTCGCCGCGACATGCGCGCGCACCACGCCGGCGACGGTGTTCCGGTCCGCGATGCCCAGCGCCGCATGGCCGAGGAACAGGGCCTGGTCGACCAGTTCCTGCGGGTGCGACGCGCCTTCGAGGAAGCTGAACGCGCTGGCGGCGGCAAGCTCGGCATATTCTGTCATCAGAATACCCGTGGATGAACCATCGGGGCGGCCGCGCGCCGCCGTGCAGCCCGGTGCGAAACACCCAGAAACGTTGCCCCGCCTCATCCTCGATCGCGTAATAGTCGCGCAGCATCTCCACCTCGGCGCGGCCGGCTGCCTCAGGGGATTCGTGACGCCACCATTCGCGTGCGATCCGCTCCGGCCCGGTGGCGCGGGTGATGCGATGGCTGGCTCCGCGCCATCGCATCAGCAGCGGCGGATCGTCGGGCACCGGCGCGATCACCTCGATCCGCTCGGGGCGGACGAACAGCCGGACCGGCCGTGGATGGCCGGCGGGTGGCCAGCCTGGCGGCGGTTCCGTTACCGGAATCCGGCGCATCGCGCGCTCCGGCACATGGCTCGCCACTGGCGCCAGCCGCGACAGCCGGGCCCGGGTGGCCAGAAGGTCGAAGGTTTGGGTGTGTTCCGGCCGAAAAGCGCCGCCCAGCTCCGGCTGTCCCGCTGGCAGTGCTGCCACCTCTCCCTCGATCTCCAGGCCTTCCACGCCGAATCCCGGATCGACCCGGTTCAGACGCTCGGCCAGCAGGCGGCAGATATGCGGCGCATCGCGCGCGGGGGCTGCGAAGCCGATCGTCTCCCCGACCACGCGCGCATCGACCCGCCGGAACCGGACCTGCAAAATCGTCAGGCCGCATTCGGCCGCCTCCAGCCTGTCGCAGAGGCGGATGACAAGCCGGGCCAGCGCCGCCCGCAGTTGTTCGGCCGTCAGCAGTGGCTCGTGATGCGATTCCGCCTCGCGCCATGCGGCCGGCGGCGGCAGGAAATGCAGCGGCTCGGCGACCCTTCCGTGCAGGCGGTCGAGTCTGAGCAGCAGGTCTTCGCTGAAACCGGCCCGGATCTCGCTGCGCGAGAGGCGCGTCAGCGCGCCGATCCGTCTGATTCCAAGCCGGTGCAGCCGCCGCGCAACCGGTGCTTCCAGCCCAAGAGCTGTCACCGGCAGAGTGTCGAGTCTGGCGTCCGACGTTATGCCGTGCCGGGCCAGCGCCCGCGCCGCCATCGCGGTGCCGCCGATCGCGATCCGGGCGCCGGGCAGCATGGCTCCGATCCGCGCGCACAGCCTGGCCTCGCCGCCAAACAGATGGGCGCAGCCGGTGATGTCGAGCAGGAGACCATCCGGCGGGTCCGGCGCCACCAGCGGCGTGAAGCCCTGGCAGCGCAGGGCGAGCTGATCGAGGGCGCGCTCAGCTGGCGCGTCTGAGGGTTGCTGGCGGGCAATCCGCCGCCAGCCAGATCGAAAGCATGCGTCGCTCCGTCATGGCCCAGCTCTAGGCCGAAGGCGCCCGGCGGCACGCCGCGCGCATGCAGCAACTCGGCCCGCCAGCGCCGCGCGCCATCCGGCCCGGAAGGTTCTGCGCCAATTCGCCATCTCGTCGAGAACGCATTGGAATCACTTGCCTTTCCCATGTTCAGCACCAGCCCGACAGCCTGGCCCCGCCGTGCCGCCAGTGCGAGGCGCCACCGCGAGACGGGAGATCCGCTCCACCGGCCCAGCCGCGTGCAGGCCACCGGCCAGGGCGGTTTCGAGCAGCGCCAGTCGGTCTTGCTCCCGCTCCGCCTCGGCAAGCACGAGCCGGCCGGGATCGAGCGCCAGCCCGGCGAGCCC
>NZ_CAJQZK010000094.1:0-10942 GCF_907164655.1 Acidocella sp. C78 | reverse complement strand
CCAGGCTGAAGATGTTGCAGAGCGCCATTCCCGGCGGGCGGGCGCAGCAAGGGGGCGCGCTATACGCCGGTGGCCAAGCGGATCGACCGGCCGGACGCGATCGCGTTCATGCTGCGCAACTATCCGCACGTGCAGGACGCGCAGATCGTCAAGCTGCTCGGCACCACCAAGGACACGATCCAGAAGGTGCGCGACAAGTCGCACTGGAACAGCGCCAACATCAAGCCGCGCGACCCGGTGATTCTCGGCCTGTGCAAGCAATCCGACCTGAACGACGTGGTGGCGGCGGCGAATGCGCGGATCGAGCGCGACGGCGAGGAGATGCCGCAGCCGATGACGGATTCGAGCGACGAGGCGGCCTGAGCCGGACACGAGCCGAGCCGGACATGAGACGCCCGGACCGGTGAGCCGGCCCGGGCGGGTTGCAGCCGGCGGGATTTGCCGGCGAGCGCGGGTCAGCCGACCCGGATGCGCTCGATCTCTTCCTTCAGGCGAAGTTTTTCCAGTTTGAGCCGGGCGAGATTTTCATCATCCGGTCGCGGTCGGCGGTCTTCCTCGGTGATTCTGGACTCCAGGCCGGCGTGACGTTGCTTCAGGGATTCCAGTCTCGCTTGCAGGCTCATCCTCGACTCCTTTCCGAGTGTGGACTGTTGTGGCGCAAGCCGGTCGGAGCCCCGACCGGGCGCCTGGGGGGAGTCTAGTCCTGCGCGTTCCGGTTGTCATCAATCTTTATATTCGCGCGCGTGACCGGCGCCGTGGCGGGCGGGAGCGGCAAAACCGGGATAGGCCAGCCTCGCGCGGCTGTGCTAGAAGCGATGGATGCTGACCGACAAGGACAACCTGCTCCGCCAACTGCACGGCCTGCGCAGCGAACACCGGGATCTTGATTCGGTGATCGCCCGGCTCGGCGACGAGAAGCTGACCGACCAGTTGCAGATCCAGCGGCTGAAGAAGCGCAAGCTGCTGCTGCGCGACCAGATTCTGCGGCTCGAAAGCCGGCTGATTCCGGACGATATCGCGTGACGCCGCGGATCGGGATCATCATGGGCAGCCGGTCGGACTGGCCGACCATGCGCCATGCCGCCGAGACGCTGGAGGCGCTCGGCATCGCGTTCGAGGCGCGCGTCGTCTCCGCGCACCGGACACCGCTGCGGATGGTCGAGTATGCCCATGCCGCGCGCGGGCGGGGGCTGGCCGCGATCATCGCCGGGGCCGGCGGCGCGGCGCACCTTCCCGGCATGGTCGCCGCCCTCACCCGGTGCCGGTGCTCGGCGTGCCGGTGGAGAGCGCGGCGCTGAAGGGGGTGGACAGCCTGCATTCGATCGTGCAGATGCCCGGCGGCGTGCCGGTCGCCACCTTCGCGATCGGCAAGGCCGGGGCGATCAACGCCGCCCTTTTCGCCGCCGCCATGCTCGCGGTGACCGACAAGGCCATCGAAGCCAGGCTCGACGCCTGGCGCCGCACCCAGACCGAGACCGTGCCCGACCTGCCCGAGGACCCGCCCACAGAATGACCGGTTTTCCGCTTCCCCCCAACGCCACGATCGGCATCGTCGGCGGCGGCCAGCTCGGCCGCATGTCCGCCATGGCGGCGGCCCGGCTCGGCTATCGCTGCCATATTTTTTCTCCGGAACCCGATGCCCCGGCCTCGCAGGTCGCCGCCGCGACGACGCGGGCGGATTATGACGACAATGCCGCGCTGCTGCGCTTCGCCGATGCGGTGGACGTGATCACCTTCGAGTTCGAGAACGTCTCGGCCGAGGGGCTCGACCTGCTGGCCGATCGCCGCCCGGTGCGGCCGGGGCCGGAGATTTTGCGGATCAGCCAGGACCGGATCGCGGAGAAGCGCTTCCTCAACGAGGCCGGCATCGGCACCGCGCCCTGGGCGCCGGTGCAGACCATGGCGGATCTCACCGCCGCGATCGCCGCAATCGGCCTGCCCGCCGTGCTCAAGACCACCCGGCTCGGCTATGACGGCAAGGGCCAGGCGCTGATCCGCACCGAGGCGGAGGCCGAGATGGCCTTCGGCCTGCTGCATCCGAAGCCGCTGATCCTGGAAGGCTTCGTCGATTTCGCGGCGGAGGGGTCGGTCGTGGTCGCGCGCGGGGCGGAGGGGACGGTCAGCGCCTTCGACATGGTCGAGAACCGGCATCGCGACCATATCCTCGATCTCACCCTGGCCCCTGCCCCGTTCGACCCCGCGCTGCGGGAGACGGCGCGGGAGATGGCGCGCCTCGTTGCCGAGCGGATCGGCCTGGTCGGGCTGCTCGCGGTGGAGTTCTTCATCGGCCGGGA
Organism: Acidocella sp. C78; assembly: GCF_907164655.1. Lineage (NCBI taxonomy): Bacteria > Pseudomonadati > Pseudomonadota > Alphaproteobacteria > Acetobacterales > Acidocellaceae > Acidocella > Acidocella sp. C78. The sequence goes on along the minus strand of NZ_CAJQZK010000094.1, from coordinate 8,648 downwards.
TGGCAGGGTGCTGGCCAACGAGATCGCGCCGCGGCCGCACAATTCCGGCCACTGGACGATCGATGCCTGCCCGGCGAGCCAGTTCGAGCTGCATATCCGCGCCGTCGCCGGCCTGCCGCTGCCGCCGGCGATCCGCCATTCCGACGCGGTGATGAAGAACCTCGTCGGGCCCGACGACATCGCGCTCTGGCCGCGTATCGTGGCGACGGCAGGGCTGATCCCGCACCACTACGGCAAGACCGCCGCGCGGCCGGGCCGCAAGCTCGGCCATGTCAACGTGCTGTTCCCGCATGGCGCGCTGCCGGGCGAGTTCGGCATCCAGGCGGCGCTCGGGCCGCTGGCAAGCGGCGCGGATCAATGAGCCTGAAGCTGGCAAGCGGCCCGGACTAGCCGGGCAGGAGCGAAAGCGCGGTCTCCAGCGTGTCGGCCTGCTCGGCCGGCTTGTCGTCGCGGATGCGCAGGATGCGGGGAAAGCGCAGCGCGATGCCGGATTTGTGGCGGGTGGAGCGTTGCGCCGCGTCGAACCCCACCTCCAGCACGATCGCCTTCTCCACCTCGCGCACCGGGCCGTAGCTCGCGACGGTGTGGGCGCGAATCCAGCGGTCGAGCCGGTGCAGCTCGGCATCGGTATAGCCGGAATAGGCCTTGCCGACCGGCACCAGCGCGCCCGCCGCCGTCCAGACGCCGAACGTGTAATCGGAGTAATAGGAGGAGCGCTTGCCGTGGCCGCGCTGGGCGTACATCAGCACGCAGTCGAGGCTGAGCGGGTCGCGCTTCCATTTCCACCAATGGCCTTTCGGGCGGCCGGCGAGATAGGGGCTGTCGGCGCGCTTGAGCATCAGCCCCTCGATCGCGGCGTCGCGCGCGCCGGCGCGAAGGGCGGCGAGATCGTCGGCCGAGGCGAAGCGGATGAGTTCGGACAGGTCCATCCGCGCCGGCGCGGTGCGGGCGAACCAGGCTTCGAGCCGGGCGCGGCGGGCATCGAAGGGCAGTGCGCGAAGGTCGGTTTCGCCCTCGAACAGCATGTCATACAGCCGCACGCCGACCGGGTGGGCGGCGCGGAGTTTCGCCGGGACGCTCTTGCGGTTGAGGCGCTGCTGGAGATCGGCGAAGGGGGCGACCGCGCCATCGCGGATGACCAGCAGCTCGCCATCGAGCACGGCGTGGAAATCCATCGCCGCGACGATTTCGGGGAAGGCCGCGGAGATGTCTTCCGCCCCGCGCGAATAGAGCCGCCGCCCGCCCTGGGTGGAGACGAGCTGGACGCGGATGCCGTCCCATTTCCATTCGGCGCGATGGGCGGACCAGTCGAGCGCGGCGAGATCGGCCGCCTCGATCGGTGGGCGAGCATCGGCGGGCGGAAGACGGGGGCCGCACCTTGTGCGGGGCGCGGGGCACGGCCTTCCAGCCAGTCGAACAACGCGGTGTAGGGCGGCTCCAGCCCGTGCCAGACTTCCTCGATCTCGTCGGCCTCGACGGCGAAGTGCCGGGCCAGGGCGAGTTTGGCGAGGCGCAGCGACGCGCCGACGCGCAGGCCGCCGGTGATCAGCTTGATCAGGGCGATGCGGGTCGAGACGTCGCTCGCATCGAGCCAGGCTTCGATCAGCGCGGGGATCTCGGCGCGGGACGCCGCGCGCAGGGCGGCGACGAGATCGGGCAGGCCGGGCGGGGCCTCGTGCCGTGCCGGCGGCCAGAGCAGGGCGATGGTCTCGGCGAGGTCGCCGACGAAATCGTAGGACAGCGCGAACAGCTCGGGATCGGTGCGGGCGGCGGCCAGCTCGCGCAGCATGGCGGGTTTGGCACCCGGAAAGTCGAGCGCGCCGGCGATGGCGGCGAGCGCGTAGCCGCGCTCGGGATCGGGGCGGTGGACGAAATAATCGGCGAGGAGTGCGATCTTGGCGTTGCGGCCGGTGGTGTAGAGCAGGCGTTCCAGCAGGTCGGCGAAGGGTTTCATTCCTGCTCCGCCTCGTCGCCATAGCCGATCAGGCTGAGCGCCCGGCCGCGCCGGCCCAGCAGCGAGAGCTGGCGCAGCAGGGCCGCCTCGGCGCCGTGGGTGACCCAGATTTCCGGGGCGGCGACATCCTCCACCGTGGCGAGCAGTTCGTCCCAGTCGGCATGATCGGAGATGACGAGCGGCAGCTCGACGCCGGAGGCCTTGGCGCGCTGGCGGACGCGCATCCAGCCCGAGGCGACGGCGATCACCGGATCATCGAGCCGCCGCGCCCAGCGATCCGCCACCGCCGAGGGCGGGGCGAGGACGATGGCGCCCTTGAGCGCGTCCTTGTCGGCGACGGTGGCGGGCGGAGATCGCCCAGGGGCACGCCGAGGGTTTCATAGAGGTCGCAGAGTTTTTGCAGGGCGCCGTGGAGATAGATCGGGGAATCGTATCCGGCTTCCCGCAGCAGGGCGATCAGCCGCTGCGCCTTGCCAAGCCCGTAGGCGCCGACGAGATGGGCGCGGGCGGGGAAGACGCTCATGGAATGGAGCAGTTTCGCGACTTCCGCCGCGGCGTCCGGGTGGCGGAAGACCGGCAGGCCGAAGGTCGCTTCGGTGACGAACACGTCGCACGTCACCGGGGCGAAGGGCGCGCAGGTGGGGTCGCGCCGGCGCTTGTAGTCGCCCGAGACCACGGCGCGGCTGCCCTCGTAGTCCAGCACCACCTGGCAGGAGCCGAGGACATGGCCGGCGGGGACAAGGGAGACGCCAACGCCGTTGATGCGGACGATCTCGTCCGGTGCGGCGACCTGCTGCGCGGCGCCGGCCCGCGACTCGCCCATCCGCACCCGCATGATCGCCAGCGTCTCGGCGCTGGCGAGCACATGGCGATGGCCGGGGCGGGCATGGTCGGCATGGCCATGGGTGATCACCGCGCGGTCGACGGCGCGGGTCGGGTCGATGAAAAAGTCGCCGGGCACGCAATGGAGCCCTTCGGGGCGGGGATGCAGCCAGGTTTCGGGATGCGGAGGCATGGCCGCAAGATGGGGCGGATTGCAGGTTTCGCCAAGTCTGCCATGTCTGGCGGGTGACCACCCTGCCCGCCCCTTTCGCCGACTGGTTCGCCGCGCGCGGCTGGACGCCGCGGCCGCACCAGCTCGCCGTGCTCGATGCGGTGCGGCGGAGAGAAAACGCGCTGCTGATCGCGCCCACCGGCGGGGGCAAGACGCTGGCCGGGTTCCTGCCCAGCCTGATCGCGCTGGCCGACGATCCGCCGGAGGGGCTGCATACGATCTATGTCAGCCCGCTGAAGGCGCTGGCCACCGATATCGCCCGCAATCTCGAAGCGCCGGTGGCGGAGATGGGCCTGCCGATCCGCGTCGAGACCCGCACCGGGGATACGCCGGCGAACCGGCGGGCACGGCAGCGCGCGCGGCCGCCGCATATTCTGCTGACCACGCCGGAGAGCCTGGCGCTGCTGCTCTACGATCCGGAGGCGGCGTCGCGTTTCGCGGGGCTGGCGAGCATCGTGATCGACGAGGTGCACGCGCTGGCCGGGACCAAGCGGGGCGACCAGCTCGCACTCTGCCTCGCGCGGCTGGCACGTCTGGCACCGGCGGCGGTGCGGATCGGGCTGTCGGCGACGATCGCCCATCCCACGGCGATCCGCGACTGGATCTCGCCGGATGGCAAAGGCGGGGCGACCGAGATGATTACGGGCGAGGCCGGGGCGGCGCCGGAGATCGGGATGTTGATCGGGCCGGCGCGGATGCCGTGGTCCGGCCACATGGGGCTGATGGCGGCGGAGGCGGTGCTGGCGCGCATCCGCGAAGCGCGGATGACGATCGTGTTCGTCAACACCCGCGCCCAGGCCGAGCTGATGTTCGAGGCGCTGTGGAAGCACAACGAGGAGACCCTGCCGATCGCGCTGCATCACGGCAGCCTCGCGGTGGAGCAGCGCCGCCGCGTCGAGGCGGCGATGGCGGGAGGAAAACTGCGCGCCGTGGTCGCGACCTCCTCGCTCGATCTCGGCATCGACTGGGCGGGCGTGGACCAGGTGATCCAGATCGGCGCGCCGAAGGGGGTGTCGCGCCTGCTGCAACGGCTCGGCCGGGCCAATCACCGGCTCGACGAGGCCTCGCGCGCGCTGCTCGTGCCCGCCAACCGCTTCGAGGTGCTGGAATGCGCTGCGGCGATCGAGGGGGTGGCGGCGCAGGATCTCGACGGCGACCCGCCGCGGCCGGGCGGGCTCGATGTGCTGGCGCAGCACGTGCTGGGCTGCGCCTGCGCCGCGCCGTTCCACCCCAACGACCTGTTCGCCGAGATCACCGCGTCAGCGCCCTATGCCGCGCTGGCGCGCAAGGATTTCGACGACGTGCTGCGCTTCGTCGAGGATGGGGGCTACGCGCTCGCGGTGTATGAGCGGTATCGAAGGCTGTTTCGCGACGCCGAGGGGGTGGTGCATGTGCGCAACGAGGCGGTGGCGCGGCGGCTGCGGATGAATATCGGCACCATCGTCGAGGCGCCGGTGCTGAAGGTGCGGCTCGGCGGCGGGCGCGGCGGGATCGTGCTCGGCGAGGTCGAGGAGTATTTCGCGGCGATGCTCGCACCGGGCGACACGTTCCGCTTCGCCGGGCGGTTGCTGCGCTTTCTCGGCATTCGCGAGACCAGCGTGCTCTGCGCCGAGGGCGGACGGGCGAGCCGAGGATTCCTGCCTATGTCGGCGGGCGGATGCCGCTTTCGACCAACCTCGCCGACCGGGTGCGGCTGATGCTGCACACGCCGGCGACGTGGGACCGCTTTCCCGCGCCGGTGCGCGAATGGCTCGGCCTGCAGGCGGCGCGCTCGGCGCTGCCGGCGCCGGACGACCTGCTGGTGGAGACGTTTCCGCGCGGCGGGCGGTGGTATCTCGTGGCGTATTGCTTCGAGGGGCGGCAGGCGCACCAGGCGCTGGGGATGCTGCTGACCCGCAGGCTGGAGCGGTTCGGGTTTCAGCCGCTCGGCTATGTCGCGACCGATTACGTGCTCGGCATCTGGTGCGCGCGCGAGCCCACCGGGGTCGGGCGGCTGTTCGAGGAGGATCTGCTCGGCGAGGATCTCGAATCGTGGATGGCGGACAGCTCGATGCTGCGGCGGAGTTTCCGCAACGTCGCGGTGATCGCCGGGCTGATCGAGCGGGTGCATCCGGGCGGCGAAAAGAACCGTAGACAGATCACCGTCAATACCGATCTGATCTATGATGTTCTCCGCAAGCACGACCCGACCCATATTCTGCTCCGCGCCACCTGGGCCGACGCCGCGCACGGGCTGGTCGATCTCGCCCGCATCGCCGGCATGCTGGCGCGGGCGCGCGGGCGGGTGCATCACCGCGCCCTGCCCCGGGTTTCGCCGCTCGCCGTGCCCGTGCTGCTCGAAATCGGCCGCGAGCGGGTCGGCGGCGGCGAGGCCGAGGAGGCGCTGCTCGGCGAGGCCGAGGCGCTCATCGCCGAGGCGATGGGGCCGGGCGCTCTGGTCTAACCCGCGCGGCTGTGAAATGAGCGGCATCATGACTGCCGCACCGATTCACCGCGCCGCCGGGCGCTTCCTGCTCGACCCCGCCGGCGCCGTGTTCTGGCCGGAGCGGCGGGCGCTGATCGTCGCCGATCTGCACCTTGAGAAAGCCTCGTCGATCGCCGCGCGCGGCGGGCTGCTGCCGCCCTATGACAGCCGGGCGACGCTGGACCGGCTCGCGCTGCTGCTGCGCCGCTACGCGCCGGAGCGGGTGATCGCGCTCGGCGACAGTTTCCACGATGCGGCCGGGCGCGCCCGGCTGCCGGCGGAGGACGCTTCGCGGCTGGCGCGGATGGAGGCGGCGCATCGCTTCCTCTGGATCGAGGGCAATCATGATCAGGGCGCGGGGCGCGCCGACCACGCCGAGGCGGGCGCCGTGTTCCGCCATGCGGCGGGTGAGGTGGCGCCGGGGACGGTGGAGTTTTCCGGGCATTTCCATCCGAAGGCGCGGATCGCGACGCGGGCGGGCGCGGTGGCGCGGCCCTGTTTCGTGACCGACGCGCATCGGGTGCTGCTGCCGGCCTTCGGCGCCTATGCCGGCGGGCTGGAGGTGACGGCGCCGCCGATCCGCGCGCTGTTTCCGCGCGGCGGGCAGGTGTTCCTGCTCGGCCGCGACCGCGTTTACGCCTTTCCCCTCGCCCATGCCGCAAAGGCCGCGTGATGACGACCACACTGCTCTGGCTGCGCAACGACCTGCGCCTGGCTGACAATCCGGCGCTTTCCGCCGCCATCGAGGGCGGCGCGGTGCTGGCGGTTTTCGTGCTCGATCCGGCGGCGGAGACGGGCGGGGCGTCACGCTGGTGGCTGCACCATTCGCTCGCCGCCCTTGAGGCGGATTTCGCCGCGCGCGGGGGGCGGCTGGTGCTGCGGCGGGGCGATGCGGCGGCGATCATCCCGGCGCTGGCGCGGGAGGTTGGCGCCAGCGCGGTTCATGCCGGGCGGGCGCACGAGCCCTGGCTGCGGGAGGCCGACCGGCGCGTGGCGGCTGCGTTGCAGGATACGGGGATCGGGTTTCATCGCCATCGCTCGGCGCTGATGTTCGGCCCGGAGCGGATCACCACCAAGACCGGCGGGGTCTATGGCGTCTATACGCCGTTCTCGCGCGCCTGTTTCGAGGCTTTCGCGCCGCGCCCGCCGATCGCGGCACCGGGGCGGATCGAAGCCGCCGGCGATCCGGGCAGCGAGCGGCTCGCCGACTGGGGGCTGCTGCCGACGCAGCCCGACTGGGCCGGCGGGCTGCGGGCGAGCTGGACGCCGGGCGAGGCCGGGGCGCGGGCGCGGCTCGACGCCTTTCTCGCCAACGGCTTCGGCGATTATGACCGCCAGCGCGACCTGCCGGGGATCGCCGGCACCTCGGGCCTGTCGCCGCACCTGCATTGGGGGGAGATCGCGATCGACGCCGTCTGGCGCGACGCGGCGGCGGCGGCGGGGCGCGAGGCGGCGCGGCAGACCTTTCTCAAGGAGCTGATCTGGCGCGAATTCGCCGCCTATCTGCTCTGGCACACGCCGGATCTCGCGACCCGGCCGATGAAGCCAGCCTTCGCCGCGATGCCCTGGCGGGAGAGTGCCGCGGACCTCGCCGCCTGGCAGCGCGGGCGGACCGGGGTGCCGATCGTCGATGCCGGGATGCGCCAGCTCTGGCGGACCGGCTGGATGCATAACCGGGTGCGGATGATCGTCGCCTCCTTCCTGGTCAAGCACCTGCTGCTGCCCTGGCAGGCGGAGAGCGGTGGTTTCATGACTGTCTCGTCGATGCCGATGCGGCCTCCAACGCGGCCTCGTGGCAATGGGTGGCGGGCAGCGGGGCCGATGCGGCGCCCTATTTCCGCATCTTCAACCCGGTGTTGCAGGGGCGGAAATTCGACCCGGACGGCGCCTATGTCCGCCGTTTCGTGCCCGAACTCGCCAATTTGCCGGACAAGTATGTCCATGCGCCGTGGGAGGCGCCGGAGATGGTGCTGCGCGGCGCCGGCGTGCGGCTGGGGGCAAGCTATCCGCGGCCGATCGTCGGCCTCGCCGAGGGGCGGGAGCGCGCACTCGCCGCCTTCGCCGCGATCAGCGGGACGGCGCCATGAGCGGAGGGCGGCTTGCCGTGATCGGCGGCGGCATCGCCGGGATGGCGATGGCCTGGCTGGCGCGGGCGCGGCGGAATGTCGTGCTGTTCGAGGCGGCGCCGATCCTCGGCGGCCATGCCGACACCCAGCAGGTGCGGCTGGGCGCGCAGGAGATCGCGGTCGATACCGGGTTCATCGTGCTGAACGACCGCAACTATCCGAACCTCGAAGCCTTCTTCCGCGACCTCGGCGTCGCTACCCATGACACCGACATGTCCTTCGGCGTGTCGATCGGCGGCGGCGAGCTTGAATATGGCGGCGGCTCGCTCGGGCAGTTGTTCGCGCAGAGGCGCAACCTGGTGCGCCCGCGCTTCCTGCGCATGCTGCGCGACGTGCTGCGCTTCAACCGCGAGGCGCCCGCGCTGCTACATGCGACGGGCAACGAGTCGCTGGGCGGCTGGCTGGACCGCAACGGCTACGGGCGGGATTTCGTCGAGGATCATATCCTGCCGATGGGGGCGGCGATCTGGTCCGCCTCGGTCGAGGGGATGCGGGCCTTTCCGGCGCGGCATTTCGCCCGGTTCTTCCACAATCACGGCCTGCTGACGCTGAACGACCGGCCGCAATGGCGGACGGTGAGCGGCGGCTCGCGCCGCTATGTCGAGCGCGTGGCGGCTTCACTCGGCGAGCGGGTGCGGCTTTCGGCGCCGGTGCGACAGGTGCGGCGCGCGGAGGGCTGCGTCATTGTCGTCACCGATGCGGGCGAGGAGATGTTCGACGAGGTGGTGTTCGCCTGCCACGCCGACCAGGCGCTGGCGATGCTGGCCGACCCTTCGCCGGACGCGCGGGCGATTCTGGGCGCGGTGCGGTTTCAGCCCAACCGCGCCGTGCTGCATACCGACACCGCGCTGATGCCGCGGCGGCGGGCGGTGTGGTCGTCCTGGAACTATCTCGCCCGCGACGCCGCCGATCATGGCCGCGCCGTCAGCGTCACCTACTGGATGAACCGGTTGCAGGGTCTCGTGACCGCGCGGCCGCTGCTGGTCAGCCTCAACCCGCTGGTCGAGCCCGATCCGGCGACGGTGCTGCGCGTGCGCGACTATACCCACC